>JBFHJY010000196.1:0-4171 GCA_041595655.1 Azoarcus sp. | reverse complement strand
CTGAACCATTACGCGGTGCCGCTGTGGCTGGCGGTTCCGGTGGCCGTGATTGCGCTCGACTTCGTGGTCTGGCTGCAGCATGTGATGGTGCATGCGGTGCCAGCGCTGTGGCGGTTGCATCGCGTGCATCATGCCGACCTCGATTACGACGTCACCACCGGCGGGCGTTTCCACCCGCTGGAGATCGTGCTGTCGATGCTCATCAAGTTCGCCGCCATCGCGGTGCTCGGCGCGCCGGTGGTGGCGGTGGTGATCTTCGAGGTGTTGCTCAACGCCACCTCGATGTTCAACCACGGCAACGTCCGGCTACCGGCCGGGCTGGACCGTGTGCTGCGCCTGTTCGTGGTGACGCCCGACATGCACCGCGTGCACCACTCGGTGCATGAGGATGAAACCAATTCCAATTTCGGCTTCAACCTGCCGTGGTGGGACCGCCTGTTCGGCACCTATCGCGCACAGCCGCGCGACGGCCACGAGGGCATGACCATCGGTCTGTCGGATCTGCGCGACCCGCGTCAATCCGACCGTCTGCCCGGCATGCTGATGATTCCCTTCCGTGGCCAGATCGACGGCTACACCATCAACCGGCGTACTTTCGGCAACGCCGATGACGCTACGCAGCACAAGGATTCCCGATGAAAATGCGTTGTTGCAGTGCCTGTCCCCTCGCGCCGCTCAGTGTGGTGCTTGCCGTCGTGGCAGTGGCTGCGATCGTGACCGCCGGTCTGGGCTACCGTGCCGGCTGGTGGCATTTCCTGACCGGCCTGCGCATTGCCGAATGGGCCGCCTATGCGTCAGCCGCGGCGCTGGCTGGCTCGCTGGTCGCGGCGTGGCTGACACGACCCGGTGTGGCAGGGCGCTCGGGCTTCATCATGGCGCTTGCCGGCATCGTCTTCTCTTTGCCGGTGGTGCTCGCTGCGGTGCAGTGGGAGCTTGCGGCCCGGACGTATCCGGCGATCAACGACATTTCCACCGATCTGGAAGATCCGCCGGTGTTCTGGGACATGCCTAACCCGGCCGAGCATCCCGGGCAGGCGTTTGCCGAACTGCAGCGTCAGGGCTACCCGGATCTCGCGCCGTTGCAGGCCGCAGTTGCGCCACAGCAGGCTTTCGCGCAGGCGCTGGAGCTCGTTCGCGAACGCGGCTGGGAAGTGGTGGCCGCTGACGACATTGACCTGCGCATCGAAGCCACCGTCACCAGCCCGCTCTACCGCTTCACCGACGAGATCGTGATTCGCGTCAGCGAGACGGACGACGGTGCGCGCATCGACATGCGTTCGCGCTCGCGTCTCGGGCGCATCGACCGTGGTGTGAATGCTGCCCGCATTCGTGCCTTTCTTGAAGAACTCGCGCCGCGCCTGCGCGCCGGCTGAAGCGGAGAACGACCATGAGTTCAACACTGTTCATCCTCAACGACGCACCCTACGGTAACGAGCGCGCCTACAACGCGTTGCGCCTGGCCGGCGCGCTGGCCGGCAAGGAGGGCCAGCAGGTGCGCCTGTTCCTGCTTGCCGATGCGGTGACCTGCGCCAAGGCCGGGCAGAAGGTGCCGCAGGGCTATTACAACGTGAACCTGATGCTGGGCAAGGTGATTCGGGCCGGCGAGGTTGGCGTGTGCGGTACCTGCATGGACGCGCGCGGCGTGACCGAGGGCGAACTGCAGGAAGGTGCGCGCCGCTCGACGCTGGGCGAACTTGCCGAGTGGACGGCCGAGGCCGACAAGGTTCTGGTTTTCTGATGCATTACCACTGGATTGGAGCTCACATGCAATCCCGCCACATCCTCGCCGTGCTGATGGCTTCGGCCTCGTTCATGCTGCTGTCCCCCGCGCAGGCCGACAACAAGGCTGCTGCCATCGACGAGATGGAGGCCTATCTGGACTTCGTCGAGTACGGCGGCGGCGTGATCTTCGCCGAGCAGATTCCGCGTGAGGACTGGGCGCGCTTCCATGTCATCGATGCGCGCGACGCCGGGCAGTTTGCGGCTGGCCACATCGACGGTGCGCACAACCTCGACTGGCGCCGCGTGCTGGCTGAGCGTGATTCCATTCCGCGCGACCGGCCGGTGCTGATCTATTGCAACACCGGTTCGCTGTCGGCCCAGGCCGGCTTTGCACTGCGTGTGGCGGGTTGGGACAACGTGCTGATCCTGCAGGGAGGATTCGAGGAGTGGAAGGCCAAGGGTGGCTTCGACGCTGCCGCGCGTGCGGCCCCGGCGCCACGCCACTGAGCGCAGGCCAGGCGCGCCGCGTGCGCCGGGCGGGAGTCCCGCCCGGATGCCTGCACGGGAGCATCGTATGAAGAACATGGTGATTACTGCGGCGCTGGCCTTCGGCGTCGGTGTCTGGATGGCTCTGGTCTGGACCTCGCAGCCGTTGGAGCAGAGACTGGTGGAAGTGCAGCTCGCGGCCTTGATGCCGCAGCAGGCGATGGCCCTGCAGGTCGAGCCGCTGGACGTGCAGGTCGTCATGCTCGACTTCGCGCAGCGCGACGAGGCGCTCGCCACCAAGGCGCACCTGGCGCTGTCGCGGCACGGCGACATGGCGCGCGAGGTGCTTGCGACGTATGCCGACGATCCGCTGTTTCGCGCGATGTTGCTGGAGTATGGCGAGGCGGTCGTGCCGCCGGTGTACTTCTTCATGCACAACGAACTGCCTTCGCTGGCCCTCTACAAACGGGTGGGCGATGCGACCGCGGCGCTGCGGCAGAAGATGGGCGGGCCGGACGTAGTGCCGCCCGCTCCGCTCACACCGGTCGAGCGGGGGCGTTTCGCAATCCGCTTCATCGAGGCGGGAGGGCACGGCTTCCTCGGTCAGTTCGTCATCGCACAGGATGGCTCGGTGGCGCGGGTGCAGACCGAGCGAGTGACGGAGGGGGTGGTTGATTTCCTGACGGGTGGCATCCGTGGTCTGGAGATCCGGATGCGGCAGGGCGAGGAGGTGCGCCCCGCGGACGCCGGCTGGGCGGCACTGGACGTGGCGATCGGCGCCAGTGCGCTGAAGCTGCTGCGCATCGGGCGCGCTGCGGCCGTCACCACGCGTGGGGCGGCTGTCACGCCGCCGGTCGCGGCGGCACTCGGTTCGACCCTGCTGCGTGGCAGCCGTGTCGGCTTGCAGATGGCGCGTATCGGCGGTCCGGTGGCGTTGGCCTACATCGCTGTGCGCCACCCTTCGCTGCTGCATTCGGCGTTCGC
Organism: Azoarcus sp.; assembly: GCA_041595655.1. Lineage (GTDB taxonomy): Bacteria > Pseudomonadota > Gammaproteobacteria > Burkholderiales > Rhodocyclaceae > Pseudazoarcus. The sequence continues at coordinate 979 of JBFHJY010000196.1, read as the reverse complement.
CCGGATCGCGCAAGCCTTCGACCTGCCCGTGTGGTTGGTGCAGTCCGCCGGCTGGGGGCTGGTGCTCTTCCCGCTGTTGGTATTGCTGCGGTGGCTGTTGCGGCCTCTGGCGGTGGTGCTGGGGATGTGCGGCGCCGCGCTGCGCTGGTGCGACCGCAGGCTGTCGGCCCGGACAGCGTGAACAGGGCCGGGAGCGCCGTTCATGCCGACGGCGTATGATGGGTGTCCGATCATGCGCAGACAGGGGAGTTTAGATGGATGAACTGATGGTTTTTGCGGGCGTCCTGGTCGTCATCGCGATCGCGCTGATCTTTGCCGGCATCAAGACCGTGCCGCAGGGTGAGCGCTGGACGGTGGAGCGTTTCGGGCGCTATACCAGCACACTGGATTCGGGCTTGCGCTTCATCGTGCCCTTCGTGGATCAGATCGGCCGCCGACTGACCGTCATGGAGCAGGTGCTCGACGTGCCGGCGCAGACCGTGATCACGCGCGACAATGCGGCAGTCGTGGCCGACGGAGTGGTGTTCTTCCGCATCGACGACGCGGCGCGTGCGGCCTACCAGGTGCGCAACCTGGAAGAGGCGATCGTCAATCTGACGACGACCAACCTGCGCTCGGTGATCGGCTCGATGGATCTGGACGAGACGCTGTCGAACAGGCAGCGGATCAACGAATCGTTGATGGCCATCGTCGATGAGGCGACCAACCCATGGGGCGTGAAGATCATCCGCATCGAGATCCGGGATCTGAAGATGCCGCCACAACTGCAGGATGCGATGAACCTGCAGATGACGGCCGAGCGCAAGCGTCGTGCCCAGGTGACCGAGGCCACCGGGGCGCGTGAGGCCGAGATCCTGCGGGCCGAGGGCGAGAAGCAGGCTGCAGTGCTGCGCGCCGAGGGCGAGCGACAGGCCGCTTTCCTCAACGCCGAGGCCCGTGAGCGCGAGGCCGAGGCCGAAGCGCGTGCGACGACGATGGT
>JBFHJY010000195.1:0-4215 GCA_041595655.1 Azoarcus sp. | reverse complement strand
TGCCCGCGCCGTCGGCGAGCGCGAACACCGCCTCGGCGTAGGGTCGTGCGATGGTGCTGGGCTCGGCCATGCGTCTACAGCTGCTTCTTGATCGACTCGAGCAGCTCGGCGTGCGCCTTGGCGTCCACCTCGCGGCGCAGGATCTTCTCCGCGCCGGACACGGCAAGCGCCGCGACCTGGTCGCGCAGCTCTTCCTTGGCGCGCTGCATCACCGAAACGGCTTCGTTCTCGGCTGCGGTGCGGGCCTGCTCGACGATGCGTGCAGCGTCCGCGCGCGCCTCCTCGATGAGCTTGGCGGCCTGCTTCTCCGCAGCGGCACGAACGTCGCCGGCAGATTCGCGCGCCTTGCGCATCTCGTCGACGGCCTTCTTCTCCGCCAGCTCGAGATCGGTCTTGGCCTTGTCCGCAGCTGCCAGCCCGTCGGCGATCTTCGCCGCGCGCTCATCGAGTGCCTTCATGATCGGCGGCCACACGAACTTCATCGTGAACCAGCCGAGAATGAAGAACACAACGATCTGGGCTATCAGGGTTGCGTTCAGATTCACTGTTCTTGACCCTCGTTGGGTGTTGAAGTTGTAACGATCAGGCGACGACGAACGGGTTGGCGAAAGCGAACATCATCGCGATACCGACGCCGATCAGGAACGCAGCGTCGATCAGACCGGCCAGCAGGAACATCTTGGTCTGCAGGGCGTTCATCAGCTCAGGCTGACGAGCCGAAGCTTCGAGGTACTTGCTGCCCATGATGCCGATGCCGATACATGCACCGATGGCGCCCATGCCGATGATCAGACCAGCAGCCAGCGCGACGTAACCGAGAGTGATTTCCATGACAACTCCTTGAGAAAGGTGACTAGGTAAAACGCGGGATGATACAGAAAATCAATGACCTTCATGCGCCTGGCCGACATACACCAGCGTCAGCATCATGAAGATGAAAGCCTGCAGCACGATGATCAGGATGTGGAAGATCGCCCAGATCGAACCGGCAACGATGTGACCCAGGAACCCGAACACGGTGGCGGTGCCGCCGAGCAGTGCGATCAGCACGAACAGCAGTTCGCCGGCGAACATGTTGCCGAACAGACGCAGACCGTGCGAAACCGTCTTGGCGAGGAACTCGATCATCTGCATGACGAAGTTCACCGGCCACAGCAGCGGGTGGGCACCGAAGGGAGCGGTGAAGAGCTCGTGGATCCAGCCGCCGACACCCTTGATCTTGATGTTGTAATAGAAGCACATCAGCAGCACCGAAATCGCCATGCCGAGCGGCACGTTGATGTCGGCGGTGGGCACGACGCGCATGTAGGCCTCGCCCGCATGCTCGACGAAGCCCAGCGATGCCATCGCACCACCCCAGGCCATCGGAATCAGATCGACCGGGACGAGGTCCATGGTGTTCATCAACAGTACCCAGATGAACACGGTCAGGGCCAGCGGCGCCACGAACTTGCGCGACTCGGCACTGTGGATGATGCCCTTGGCCTGGTCATTGACCAGGTCGACCATCATCTCGATCAGCCCCTGGAAGCGCCCCGGCACGCCGGAGGTCGCGCGCAGCGCAACTCGCCACAGGATGAACACCGTCAATGCGCCGAGACCGAAGCCCCAGAACACCGAGTCAAGGTTGATGTAGCTCCAGTCAACGATGTTTTCCTGCGCATGACCGGTCTGGGTCAGGTTGGTCAGGTGGTGTACAACGTACTCGGATGCGGTCGGTGCGTGCCCGGATGCCATGATTATGTCTTCACCAGAAAAGCAAACAAATTCGCCTTGAGCGCCAGAATCAGACCGATGAACAAGCCTCCCCAATGGAGGTCCTCATACAAGGCCTGAATCAGCACCAACAAACCTACGATCGCGACGATCTTGATGAACTCGCCGACCATGAAGGTCATCGCGGTCACTGGACCGGGATGCTTCGAGATCGCCTTCATGCGGAGCGCGAACAACGCGTTCGGCACCACGCACACCAGACCCGCGAGGGTTGCAGAAACCGCGCCATGCACCCCGAAAAAAACGGCCGCAAGGGCCGCCGCCAGGAGTGTTGCGCACAACTGCAGAAATACGACTTTCAGCATTTTGTCCGTGTCGTTGTCCCCGTCCGGGGGGCGCCGACGGCTGAAAATCCGGGCAATGGTAGGGGTTAACCGTAACCAAGTCAAACCACATGCCGCCCGCTTTCACCTGCCGTGGCGCTCCTCCGCGACATTTGCGCGGTGACGGCAGCGGCGTCAGACTGCAGACTTCTCCATCGCCGGATGTCCGCATGATCCGCAGCTCCCTTGCCAGCCGCCGCGAGATCTTCGGCTGGAGCATGTTCGACTTCGCGAACCAGGCCTACACGCTGCTGATCATCACAGTGATGTTTGGTGATCTGTACACGCGGATCGTCGTCGCAGACGCGCCGGACTACCGTGTCGGCAACCTGATGTGGAGTCTCGCGCTGTCCCTGTCCTATCTGCTGGTCGTCATCAGCGCGCCGCTGCTCGGCACGATCATCGATCACGCCCGCGCCAGGAAACGGCTGTTGTTCGCAAGCTACGTCGCCACCGTCGCGACGACGGCACTGCTGTACTTCGTCGCCCCCGGCTGGGTCTGGCTCGGCTTCGTGCTGATCGTGCTCTCCAACACCGCCTACTCTGTGGGCGAATCCTTCATTGCCAGCTTCCTGCCCTTTCTCGGCAAGCCGAGCGAACTGGGCAAGGTGTCCGGCTTTGGCTGGGCGCTCGGCTATGCCGGCGGGCTGGTCGCTGCCGTATTCGCGCTGATCTTTCTTGGCGAGGTCAGCAGCGCAAACTTCGAACGTGTGCGCTGGGTCGGGCCCTTCGCCGCAGCCTTCTTCCTGTTCGCGGCGATTCCGACCTTCCTGTGGCTGCGCGAGCCGGATATCGGGGTACGCCGCCCGCTGGACGGCGGAGTCCTTGCAGCCGGCTATCAACGGCTCTGCCTGACCGTTCGCACGGCCGCGCATTACCCCGACCTGCGGCGGGTGTTCATCTCCATCCTGTTCGCGATGGCCGGCGTGTACGTGATCGTCGCCTTCTCGTTCATCTACGGCGCACAGGTCATCGGCTGGAGCGAAGGCACACGCACGCTGATGTTCATCGTGGTTCAGCTCACTGCACTCGGCGGTGCATTGCTGTTCGGCTGGCTGCAGGACCGGATCGGAGGACGACCGACCTACGCCATGACACTGGTGCTGTGGATCATCGCGATTCTGGCGATCTATTTCGTCGAGACGCTCACCGAGCTGCTCAACGCCGCTCTCGGCACACATCTGCTGACCGAACAGGTGTTCCTGTTTGCCGGCCTGCTGTCAGGCCTGAGCCTGGGTTCGAGCCAGTCGGTCGGGCGCGCACTGGTCGGTGCCTTCTCTCCACCTGAACGGGCGGCAGAGCTGTTCGGCTTCTGGGGGCTTTTCTCCAAGCTCGCCGCGATCTTCGGCATTTTCGGCATCGGCCTGCTGCAACTGGCTTTCGGCCTGCATGGCGCAGTGCTGTTCTGCATCGTGCTGTTCGTTGCAGCGCTGGTGCCGCTCGCAGCGGTAGACGAAAAACGCGGCATTGCCACCGCGCACGGAGATGGTTAGGCGCGAGGCTCCCGTGCGCGATCGCCTGACCGAATAAGCTCCCCTAGCGAAAGCGCGACAGCAGCCCGTCGAGCTGATCCAGATCACCGAAACGGATGGACAGCTCGCCCGACCCCTTGCGGTTGGCGCGGATTTTCACCGTGGCGCCCAAGGTGTCGGCCAGTTCCTCCTGCAGACGCAGCAGGTCACGATCCGGCGGCGCGGCAGGCTTCTTGTCGCGCGGATGGAGCAGGCGATACACCAGATGCTCGGTCTCGCGTACCGAATGGCCGCGCGCCGCCACCTGGTTGGCCACCTGGATCTGGCTGGCTTCGTCGAGCGGCAGCAGCGCACGGGCGTGGCCCATGTCGATATCGCCGGCCATCAGCAATTCCTGCACCTGAGCGGCCAGATTGAGCAGGCGCAGCAGGTTGCTTGCTGCCGAGCGCGAGCGCCCGACGGCATCGGCCGCCTGCTGGTGCGTCATGCCGAACTCGTCCACTAGGCGCTGAATGCCGGCGGCTTCTTCGAGCGGGTTGAGGTCCTCGCGCTGGATGTTCTCGATCAGCGACATCGCCAGCGCTGCTTCGTCCGGAATCTCGCGCACCAGACACGGCACGTATTCCAGCTCGGCCAGACGCGAG
>JBFHJY010000194.1:0-4302 GCA_041595655.1 Azoarcus sp. | reverse complement strand
GGTACGCCACGACCGCCACATTCCTTGTGACTGCCCTACTCGAACCCGATGTTGACGATGTGTAGAAGAATGATGACCGCCGATTCCGATTTGATCGTGACCGCTTCTTGCTGACGTCGGAATCAGCGATCACATTCGTCGGTGCAGGTGGCCGCCGTCGTCGAAAAGCGCACCCTGCCTGGATAGGCCACGCCTAGCGATCCTCGCGGGTGTGCCACAGCCGCAGCACGTAGATCACGGCGTCCTGGATCTCATAGCGCAGCTCGTAGTGACCGACGAGAATCCGCCGCACCTCGCGCGGTCCGAACTCGTCAATCCGCTCGCCGATGCGCGGGTTGGCCAACAGGCCAGACGGTGCAGCCGTGAGCGCCTGTACCGTGCGCGCAGCCGCGGATCTGTTCACCGGCGCCAGAAATTCGTACAGGCGTGCCGAATCGGAGAGCGTCTTGCTGGTCCACTTCAGCTCCATCAGCGCGGCACGGGCAGCGGCTCGTCGGTGCCGAGGCTGTCCGCCCACGCCTGCACGGCCTGATGGTCGATGACCCGGCCGGCATCCACATCGGCCAGTGCCTCGCGGGTGAGGCGGCTGCGCTCTTCCTCCTGGTCGATCCAGGCCGACAGCGCCTGCTTCATGATCCAGCCGCGCGAACGCTCCAGTCGCGCAGCCATCTGGTCGACCTTCTCGGCGAGCGGAAGCGGAACGTGTGCGGTGAGCACTTTGGTTTCGGTCCGAGCCACGTCAAATCTCCTGGGTCATTATCAGTTGCGTGTGCCCCGTACGACGGTATCGCCCAATCCCGCCCAACCGTCTTTGCCGCGCTCTTCCTGATGTCGCTTTCGGCACGCCTCGGCACCGTGCCCCTGAGGCCAGCGCCGGTGGTCGCGAGCGAGCGGAAGGTCTCGAATGGGCTCGTCGCATCTGATGCGTATTGATGCATCTCTAATCGTAGTGATTCAAAATGAATCCGTCAAAGAACCGTCAGATTGAGCCTGGTCGTCGCCGGCAACGCAGGGATGGGTGGCGCGCGCCAAACGCAATGCTTCAAAGGCGTGTGCCCCGAGCCGTGACGAAGTCGAACGAGAAAACATGTTCGACAGGATTCCGGCCACATTCCCCCACGAGGCGTCCTCGGTGCTGTCGCCTTCCCTTCTCGATAGTGATTTCACCGTCGCAGATCGGGCATGTCGCGGTGTAGCGCAGCATGCGCAACACGCGCTCGTCGCCTTCACGCCGCAACACGAGGACATGGCCCAGTGGCAGCGTCGCTTCGAGGAAGGTGGGAGCACGCACGATCCGGTCATTGATGAGCGTATAGAAGGGGTGGCAAAGCCAGACGAGTGTGCCTGCGACGATGCCGGCCAAAATCGTCCACCGGAAGAGTATCCGCGCCGGCTCGTCCGAGATCCACAGTGTCAGCAAGAACCACGCGAGCAGCCCGCCGATGATCAGCGCGATGACGAGCGGGCTGGCAATGAGTGCTGCGCGCCAGCCTGGTAGGGAGATCCGCAGCGGTCGCTTGAGTCCCGGGATCGGATAGGCTTCCATTTCTTCGAGGTACGTGAACTCGATTGCCGCAGCGGCCTGCGCAGCCGGCTGGGGAGCGGCTTGGATCGCTGGGGCCGTGTCTTGCGGGGGCAACTCCAGCGGTACGACGGTGAGGCCGTAGCCCATCGCGTTTGTCGTGCCTAATCGAGTCGGCGTGGCCAGGGCCGCCACTCCTGGCACGCCGCATTTGATCGCGCGTCCGCGCAAGTTCTCGTCGATGCGGGCGATATCGTTCTCGAGCGCCTTCCATGCGTTGGTGAACTTCTTCCGGGCGCTTTCCGAGTCTTCAGACCACCACTGCGCCTCCGGTGCGCCGACGATTACTGCGATCTCCTGCCTGATGCGCTCGGCCGTGAAGCAAGGCGACGGTTCTCCTTCGCTTGCCTGCCTGGCGGTCAGGCTGCACAGCGCTTGAAGCAACACCAGCCAGTCGCCTTTCCAGCCGCTTTCACGGACACCAGATGCTGCTTCGGCTCCAATCCCGGCTGCCTTCGCGAGCAAGGTCGCCTGCCTGTAAAGCCTCTCTGCATCAGCACCTTCCGGACCCTTACCAGAGTCTTCCCGCAGTCTTCCCTCGTTTGTCTGAAGCGCCGCGTCGAGCATGGGTGCCTCCTTAGCGCTCATGGAGCACTCCGATGAAAAATGACGAAGGCCTCGATTTTGCCCTATCCCGTACGACTGGCCGCATGGTCGATATCACGATGGTCGAGCGCGGCTTGGCCTGCGACTGCATCTGCCAACACTGTGGTGCCATCCTTCAGGCCAGAAAGGGTCGGAAGAACCGCCACCACTTTGCCCATAATGTTGCAGGTCACGGTGCTGCGACCTGTGAGGGCGGCGTCGAGAGCGCGCTGCATGCGGCCGCACGGCAACTCATCTCTGATTGGCGTTCGATCGAGCTTCCTGCCCTCTTGGTCAATGAGGGGCGGCGGCAGACTTCACTTCCCGGGCGCATGCTCGGGGTTCTGCGATCGGAACTGCCCGACGATCTTGGTGGTGGCGCCTACTGGGGGCGCGACAGCGTGCGGCCCGATGTCGTCCTGCATGCAGAGACCGAGCAGATCTGGTGCGAGGTCAAGGTGACGCACGCCGTCGGCGATCAGAAGCGGTCACGGCTCCAGCGATACAACGTCGCCACCCTGGAGTTCGACCTGTCAGCGATCTACCGCGACGGTGGCTGGACACTCGCCACGCTCGAGCATGCCCTTCGAAGCGATGGCCGTATCCGTCAATGGGCCTTCCACCCTGACGAAGAGCGGTTAAGGCAAGAGCTGAAGGCCGAGAACCGCATAGTCGAGGCGCAGCGTCGTCGAGTAGCCGAAGCGCTTCGCGCCGGATCCGAACGGGGAGAGGCAATACCACAACTTGGCAGTGAGGAGGACGCGGCGCGCGCGGGCCTGAACCGCTTTGACGGGGGCGCGCTCGTCTTTCATCCCGCCCTGGGCTTGATTCCCATGGATCCGGCGAAACGACTGGACTTCATCGCGCGAGCCTATCCCGAACCCAAGGTGTATCGACTGGCCAGCGCGGTCGCATTCCTGCGCCACCACCCACACGCAGACGGTACGTGCCTCGTTACCTTCGGCGGTATTGGCGCCGGGGGACGGACCAGTGAATACGACGCAGCACTGTCGGAGTTCGCGCGGTCAGCACGGCTGAGCTGCGTCTATTTCGGAATACCGGAGTCGCGTCAGGTGCGCGGTCCGCACTGCTACCCGCAGCTCGATGACTTCCTGAGCGCGCTACAGGCCGACGAAGCCGCGGGCGAGCGCCGCCCGCTTCTCCCCACCAAGGATGAGAAATAGGTCTCGATTGTCATGCGTTTCGCCATATCTCTACCCTTAGCCTTGAGGATAATCTCGTCATGACTCGTCATTACCGCAAATCCAGGCGAGAACCTGGTCTGATCGAACTCGCCGCCACATCGGACTGGGAGGTCTCCGCTGGGATGTCCGTGGTGTGCGCGCTCGCGGCCACCCTCGTCATTCCCGCGCTGTTTGGCGGAAGCCGGGTCCTCGGTTCCCTCGTCGTGCTGCTCAGCCCGTTGGCGTGGGTGATGGCGGCGGTCTTCGGGGGCATCTCACTGATCCGCTTCCTGAAGAATCAGACGCTCGTTCCGTCATCGCCGCCGAGATCGGCCGCTTCCCATAAGGCCGAGCCACCAGTGGTCGTCGCCACTCCCTCGCGGTCAGATCGTGAAAACGTCGCGCGCTCGAGCAGCATTCAATCGCCGCACGTCGCCGCGACCGACGAGGGCCCGACAACCTGGTCGCGGGCTGTGATCGACCGCATCGAATGCAAACGCTTCGAGGACCTGTGCTGCGAGTTCTATCGGGTGAAGGGCATCCGGGCGGAGGCGACGCGTCTGGGCCCCGACGGTGGCGTCGACATCCGCCTCTTCCAGGATCAGACGGATCCGCAACACTGCTCCGCGGTCGTGCAGTGCAAGGCCTGGAGTCAGGCGGTCGGTGTCAAACCGGTGCGCGAGCTGCGCGGCGTGATGGCACACGAAAAGGTCGAGAAAGCGTTTTTCATGGCGCCGAACGGCTTCACCGACGAGGCCCGCGCTTTCGCCGCTGAGAATCGCATTACCTTGCTCGACGGCAAGCTCTTTCTCGCCATGCTCGAGCGCCTGCCGGCAGCGCCCCGGGCGCAATTGCTGACCTATGCGACGCGCGGCGACTGGACGACGCCGACCTGCCCGAGCTGTGGCCTGAAGATGACTGCGCGTGACAGCAAGCGCGGCCGGTTCTGGG
>JBFHJY010000193.1:0-4310 GCA_041595655.1 Azoarcus sp. | reverse complement strand
TGAGGCCGCGAACCCCGAGCTCCAGCGCCAACTTGCGTGTCGATGCGAGAATCTCCTCGATCACCCGAGGGGGCAGCGAGTAGGGCGGCAGCGAGCAGGCGGAGTCGCCCGAGTGCACGCCCGCCTGCTCGATGTGCTCCATGATGCCGCCGATCACCACGCGATCGCCATCGCTGATCGCGTCGACGTCCACCTCCGTCGCGTCCGCAAGGAAGCGGTCGATCAGTACCGGGTGCTCCCTCGAGGCGCGCACCGCGAACTTCATGTAGTCCCGAAACGACGCGACGTCGTGGACGATCTCCATCGCGCGCCCGCCGAGCACGTAGGAGGGGCGCACCAGCACCGGGTAGCCGATGCGCTCGGCCACGGCCTCCGCCTCCTCGGCGCTGCGCGCGACGTCGCCCGGCGGCCGCTTCAGGCCGAGCGTCTCCAGCAGGTCGTCGAAGCGCTCGCGGTCCTCGGCGCGGTCGATCGCATCGGGGGACGTGCCCAGGATCGGCACCCCGGCCTGCTCCAGCGGCACGGCGAGCCGCAACGGGGTCTGGCCGCCGAACTGCACGATCACGCCCCACGGTTGCTCGACGCGCACGATCTCGAGCACGTCCTCCAGCGTCAGCGGCTCGAAGTACAGCCGGTCGGCGGTGTCGTAGTCGGTGGACACCGTCTCCGGGTTGCAGTTGACCATGATGGTCTCGTAACCATCGTCGCGCAGCGCCAGCGCAGCATGCACGCAGCAGTAGTCGAACTCGATGCCCTGACCGATGCGGTTCGGGCCGCCACCGAGCACCATGATCTTGCGCTTGCCGGTGGGACGCGCCTCGCACTCGTCCTCGTAGGTCGAGTACATGTAGGCGGTGGACGTCGCGAACTCGGCCGCGCAGGTGTCGACACGCTTGTAGACCGGGCGGACGCCCAGGGCGTGGCGGTGAAGGCGTACAGCGGTCTCGTCGGCAGCCAGCAATTTGGCGAGGCGGCGATCCGAGAACCCCTTGCGTTTGAGTGCGCGCAGCTCGTCGGCGGCGATCGCCTTGAGCGAGCGGCCGGCCAGCGTCTTCTCGGTGACGACGATGTCTTCGATCTGGGCCAGGAACCACGGATCGATCTTCGTCAGATTGAACACCTGCTCCAGCGTGTAACCCTCACGGAAGGCCTGGCCGACATACCAGATGCGCTGGGCACCGGGATACACCAGTTCGTGCTCGAGGTCTTCGCGATCCGTCTCGACTTCATCCAGACCGTAGGCTCCGACTTCGAGACCACGCAACGCCTTCTGGAAGGACTCCTGGAAACTGCGCCCCATCGCCATGACCTCCCCGACCGACTTCATCTGCGTGGTCAGGCGGTCATCGGCCTGCGGGAACTTCTCGAAGGCGAAGCGCGGAATCTTGGTGACGACATAGTCGATCGACGGCTCGAACGAAGCCGGCGTCGCGCCGCCGGTGATGTCGTTCTTCAGTTCGTCCAGCGTGTAGCCGACCGCCAGCTTGGCCGCGATCTTGGCGATCGGGAAACCGGTGGCCTTGGAGGCCAGCGCCGAGGAGCGCGACACGCGCGGGTTCATCTCGATGACGATCATGCGACCGTCGGCCGGGTTGATGGCGAACTGCACGTTCGAGCCGCCGGTATCCACGCCGATCTCCCGCAGCACGGCGATCGAGGCATTACGCAGGATCTGGTATTCCTTGTCGGTCAGCGTCTGCGCCGGCGCGACGGTGATGGAGTCGCCGGTATGCACGCCCATCGGGTCGAGGTTCTCGATCGAGCACACGATGATGCAGTTGTCGGCGCGGTCGCGCACGACTTCCATCTCGTACTCTTTCCAGCCGATCAGCGACTCCTCGATCAGCAACTCGTTGGTCGGGCTCGCCTCGAGACCGCGTTTGCAGATCTCCTCGAACTCTTCCATGTTGTAGGCGATACCGCCGCCGGTGCCGCCGAGCGTGAAGCTCGGGCGGATGATCACCGGGAAGCCGATGCCGCCCTGCACCTGCAGCGCCTCTTCCATGCTGTGGGCAATGCCCGAGCGCGCCGAACCGAGACCGATCTTGGTCATCGCGTCCTTGAACTTGAGGCGGTCCTCGGCCTTGTCGATGGCCTCGCGCGACGCGCCGATGAGTTCGCAGCCGTACTTTTCCAGCACGCCGTGCTTGGCCAGGTCGAGCGCGCAGTTGAGCGCGGTCTGGCCACCCATGGTCGGCAACACCGCATCCGGGCGCTCCTTGGCGATGATGCGCTCGACCACCTGCCAGGTGATCGGCTCGATGTAGGTCACGTCGGCGGTACCCGGATCGGTCATGATCGTGGCCGGGTTGGAGTTGACCAGGATGACCCTGTAACCCTCTTCACGCAGCGCCTTGCAGGCCTGCGCGCCGGAGTAGTCGAACTCGCACGCCTGGCCGATCACGATGGGGCCTGCGCCGATGATGAGAATGCTTTGAATGTCTGTGCGCTTGGGCATCAGCTGACCTCGGTATTGCGAAAAAAGTGGCAGCCGCGGCTGCCACCGGAATCCTTACTTGGCTGCTTCGAGCATCTTCACGAAGCGGTCGAACAGATAGGCCACGTCATGCGGCCCCGGACTCGCCTCAGGGTGCCCCTGGAACGAGAAGGCCGGCGCATCGGTACGCGCAATGCCCTGGTTCGAGCCATCGAACAGCGAGACGTGCGTGACCTTGAGGGTATCCGGCATGGTCGCCGGATCCACTGCAAAGCCGTGGTTCTGGCTGGTGATCAGCACCTGACCGGTCTCCAGATCCTTGACCGGATGGTTGGCACCGTGGTGACCGAACTTCATCTTCAACGTCTTCGCGCCGGAGGCCAGCGCCAGCAGCTGGTGTCCCAGACAGATACCGAAAGTCGGCACCTTGGCGGCAAGGATCTCGCGGATGGCGGCGATGGCGTAATCGCAGGGCTCGGGGTCGCCCGGGCCGTTGGACAGGAACACGCCGTCCGGCTTCATTGCCAGCACTTCAGCCGCCGGCGTCTGCGCCGGCACCACCGTCAGGCGGCAGCCACGGCTGGCGAGCATGCGCAGGATGTTGCGCTTGACGCCGAAGTCGTAGGCCACCACGTGAAAGCGCGGATTCTGCGGCTGCGTGTAGCCTTCGCCCAGCACCCATTCGCCTTCGGCCCAATCGACCGTTTCGGTGGCGGAGACGACCTTCGCCAGATCCATGCCGGCCAGCCCCGGAAAACCGCGCGCAGCGGCCAGCGCAGCCTCGACATCCGGCGTCTGCCCCGCCTCGGCGGTCACGATGGCGCCGCCCTGCGCCCCCTTCTCGCGCAGCACGCGGGTGAGCTTGCGGGTGTCCATGTCGGCTATGGCGACGATGTTCTCGCCCTTGAGGTAGGCATCCAGCGTCCGCTCCGAGCGGAAATTGGAAGTCAGCAGCGGCAGGTCGCGGATGACCAGACCGGCAGCATGCACGCGGTCGGCTTCGACGTCTTCGGCGTTGACGCCGGTATTGCCGATATGCGGATAGGTCAGCGTGACGATCTGTTGGCAGTAGCTGGGGTCCGTCAGGATTTCCTGATAGCCCGTCATCGAGGTGTTGAACACCACCTCGCCAACGGTGGTGCCGATGGCACCGATTCCCTTGCCATGAAAGACCGTACCGTCGGCGAGAGCCAGTACAGCGGACGGAAACACAGCCACGTAAAACTCCTGATTCAGGCGATGACAGGCGGTGGCGGACGCCACCTCCATACGTGAAAAAAACGGGACAAGCCGTCGTGGCCGATCCCGCTGTCGAATTCGCCAGATTATAGCGTTCGCGCCCGTTTCGCGCAAACGCGACGGCGCTCCACGAACGCTCCGTTCAGCGCAGCCCGAGCACGTCCTGCATGTCGAAAAGCCCGTGCTCACGCCCGGCCAGGAAATGCGCCGCGCGCAGCGAGCCAAGGGCATACGGCATGCGGCTGCCCGACTTGTGCGTGATCTCGATGCGCTCGCCGATACCGGCGAACAGCACGGTGTGGTCGCCCACCACATCCCCGCCGCGGATCGTCGAGAATCCGATGGTCTCGGCCTTGCGCTCACCGGTGACGCCCTCGCGCCCGTAAATCGCACATTCATCCAGGTCGCGCCCCAGCTCGCGGGCGACAATTTCACCCATGCGCAACGCAGTACCCGACGGCGCGTCGATCTTGTGCCGGTGATGCGCTTCGATGACCTCGATGTCGTAACCCGAGTCGAGGATGCGTGCCGCCACTTCGAGCAGGCGGAACACGGCATTCACACCCACCGCCATGTTCGGCGCGAAAACCACCGGAATGTGCCCGGCCGCGTAGGCGATCGCGCGCTTGCCGTC
>JBFHJY010000192.1:0-4343 GCA_041595655.1 Azoarcus sp. | reverse complement strand
TCTTCATCAGCCGACGAATGGCTTCCGAAGTGCGGCCCCGCGCACGCGCCTCCAGCAGGCGTCCGACCAGGATCAGCGTGACGATCACCGCCGCCGCCTCGAAATACACGTTGGCCGTGCCTTCCGGCAGCAGACCCGGCGCGACCAGCGCCACCAGCGAATAGCTCCATGCCGCGCCGGTGCCGAGCGCCACCAGCGCGTTCATGTCCGGCGCGCCGCGCAGCAGCGCCGGCACCCCCTTGCGGAAGAAGCGCAGGCCGGGGCCGAACATCACGGCAGTGGTCAGCACGGCCTGGATCCAGCCGTTGGCGGTGTGGCCGATGGTTGCCATCACCCAGTCATGCATGCCCGGAATCAGGTGCGAGCCCATTTCCAGCACGAACACCGGCAGGGTCAGCGCCACGGCGATCCACACGTCGCGGCGCAGCTCGCGTTCCTCCACCGCCGCAGCCGCCTCGCGCGCGCCCTCGGCCGCTTCCGCTGCCGGTTTCGCGTCGAAACCGGCCTTCTTCACGGCCGCGACGAGCGCCGCCACCGGCACTTCGCCTGCCGACTCGACGCGCGCATTGCGCGCCGCCAGATTCACGTTCGCCGAGACCACGCCGGGTACGCGCAGCAGGACCTTCTCCACCCGCCCGACGCAGGCCGCGCAGCTCATGCCCTCGATGTCGAGCATGGTTTCATCACGCACGACCTCGTAGCCGGCCTTCTCCACCGCCTGTACCAGCGCGTCGAACCCGACCTCGGGCGCAGCCGTGATGGTGGCCGTTTCGGTGGCAAGGTTCACGCTCGCGGCCTCCACGCCAGGCACTTTGGCCAGCGCCTTCTCGACATGCGCCACGCACGAGGCGCAGGTCATGCCGCCGATGTGCAGGGTCTGCGTGTTCACCGCTGCGCCTCGGACACGGCTTGCGCGGAGTAGCCAGCGTCCTCGATGGCGCGCACCACCTCGCGCGACTCCAGATCGGCCTCCACGCGCACGATGCCGGCAGCCTGGTCGACCTCGACCTTGGCCTCGTCATCGATATTGGTAATCGCGGCAATGATCTTGCGCACGCACGAACCGCAGCCTATTCCGGTGACCTTGTAGCTTTGCATTGGAGTGCTCCACGGGTTGAGGACGAACCCAGTTTCTTCCTTCCTACAATGGGAAGGTCAAGCACAAAAAGCAAGAGCCGCCCGAGGGCGGCTCCGCTGCGGCCTGCAGGATCCTCGCAGGCTCAGTCCTTTTTCTTCAGCGGGCAGGTGTTGAGCCCGATCATCGTGTAGGCCGGGCACCAGCCCATCACGCCGGTGATGATCGGCAGCACGCCGATCCAAGCCCATACCGGCCCACCCAGAATGGCCCACGCGACGAGTGCGATGCCGACCACGATGCGCAGGATCTTGTCGATACCACCGACGTTGGTTTTCATGTTCGCGACCTCCGTGTTAGATGCCTTTAATATACTCTTTCGTAGATTGTTTGCAACGCAATCCTGACGCGCGCGACGGGAGTCAGGAATGCAGCACCTCGGCCTGCCCGTCCATCACGCCGAAGCCGACCGGCAGGATGTCCTGCACCGAGCTGCGTCCGGCGGCATCCTTGCTTACCAGCATCAGCATCTGTTCGCCCTCCAGCCCGGCCGGCACCACCATGCGCCCGCCCGGCCTGAGCTGCGTGCGGAATCATCTCGGGCGCGCAGGTGACGAGAATGCGGTCAAACGGCGCGTGCCCGGGCAGGCCGTCGGCGCCGCTCGACGATCACCTCGACGTTGTGACGCCCGTTGCGCGCCAACCGCTCGACCGCCTGGGCAGCCAGCGCCTCGACGATCTCCATCGAAATGACCCTGCGCGCCAGTTGCGACAGGATTGCGGCGTGATAACCCAGTCCCGTGCCGATCTCGAGCACCGTGTGATGCGCTTCGATGCGCAGCGCATCGGTCATGGCAGCGATGATCAGCGGATTGGAGATGGTCTTGTCGAACCCGATCGACAGCGGCCGCACCAGATAGGCATAAGTCTCCAGTTCCAGCGGCACGTACTCATGGCGCGGCGTGGCGCGCATGGCGTCGAGCACGCGAGGGTCGAAGGCGTCGTGACCGAGTTGCTCGGACATCAGGAGCGCGCCGAGAGAAATCTCGGTGAGCATGGCTTCGTTCCGGGCGTCGTGGGTGCTGCGCTTGCTCATCGAAACGGGGGTCCTGCGAACAACCTGATGAGTCCGATTATTTCATGCGTCGGGCCGACTGCAAGCCGGCAACGCTCAGCCACCCGCTGCCGCTTCCTCGATCAGCCAGTCGCGAAAGCTCACCACCTGCGGCGTGTCGGCGACGTTCTCGGGCGACACGATGTAATACGAGAAGCCGCAGCGGATGCTGATATCGAAGGGCGCGACGAGCCGGCCGGAGGCGATCTCGCCCTCGACGATCTCCTTGGCCAGCAGCGCCACGCCGAGACCGTCGATGGCAGCCGAGATGGCGAGTCCCGAGTTGGAGAAATGCGGCCCGGCGACACGGACGCCGTGCACCCCGGCCGCCGCCAGCCACGCCTCCCAGCGCGGGCGCAGCGCGCGATCGGGGATGGTTTCGTCGTGGATCAGCGCGAAGTGACGCAGATCTTCCGGCTTGTTGAGCGGAATGCGCCGCTGCAGCAGCGCCGGGCTGCACACGGCGGTGTACTCGGGCTCGAACAGGCGGTCGGTACGCACGCCGACGTAGTTGCCGCGACCGTAGCGGATCCATACCTGCGGCACGTCACGGTTGCGGCCGCGGCGTTGGTCGGCGTCGCCGCTGTTGTGGGTGCTTTGTTGGGCGGACGAGTCGATGGCCTTGATCGAGCCGCGCAGATACAGCTCGACGTTGGGCTCGCGCTCGGAATAGCGCCACAGGCGCGGCATCAGCCAGCGCGCAGCAAACGACGGTGGAGCGACCACACGCAGACGCGCGCCGGGCTTCATGCGCCGCACCTTGCCCACCGCATCGGAAAAGCAGTCCATACCCTCGCGTACGCCAGGCAGCAGGGCCTCACCCTCGGGGGTGAGTTCGAGCGCACGCGTCAGGCGCCGGAACAGCTCGACGCCAAGGAAATCCTCCAGCCCGCGGATCTGGTGGCTGACCGCAGTGGGCGTCACGGAAAGCTCTTCAGCGGCATCCTTGAAGCTGAGATGGCGGGCGGCGACCTCGAAGGTGCGCAGGGCGTTGAGGGGCGGCAGCCGGTCGGTCATGTGCGCACACCCATGGATGAATTCAGTTCATGCATGGGATGACAATACATCGTTTGTTGCGTCGCGTCATGCGCCGTACATTTCATCCCGTGCTTACACGATGAGCTCAAAGGAGAGAAAGAAATGTACGACGAAAACATCGACGTGACCCGCATCATTGTTGCCGCGCATCAGATGCGCAACCGGATCATCGCGGACCTGCTCCGCGGCGCCGTCCAGCGTGTTCGTGACGCCGTCCGTCACGCCGCTCCCGGCCTGAAACACCACCACGCCTGAACGGCGCGGTTTTACGAACTCCAGTCGGCGCCCGAATCTCCCTCCCCCGTCGGGCGACGGCTTGTAGAGTCGCAGATTCTGCTCGATCTGCGTGGTTGTCCTCCTCTGGCCCCGGCCTCGTGCGCATCATGGTCTGATCCCGCACGATCGCCGGGGATTCTTTTTGCCCGCGATTTGCTGACGCAGTCGGTGGTAGCTGCGTAGATAAGTGCCGCAGGCGCGCATCTGACATCGGCGGCACGGGTGTCAGATGCGCTGCGCTTATCTGACCTACGACGGGGACCGTAAGAACATTCCGGGCAAAAAGGGGCATCAGGGCGCGTCAGTGCTTATCCGGCCTGCGGCTGGCGCCCTATCGGGCGCAACAATGCGGACGTAGGTCCGATAAGCGCAGCAGGCGCGCATCGGACATGGGGCATCAGGGCGCGTCAGTGTGTCAGATGCGCTGCGCTTATCTGACCTACGAAACTGCACCCGGCAACCGTAGGCCGGACAAGCGCCGCATCAGGTACGCCATCACATCCGGCGCAATGCGCTGCGCTTAATGCGCCCTACGGGGGGCCTTGGCTGCGCGCGTGGGCTTCCTGCCCGGTGGACGAGGTGAGCTTTTCTCGTGCGTGCGGCGCGGTGCAGGCGTCGGCAACGCACGAGCGGCGACCGGCTGGTGATGCGGCACGAGCTGGTCCGGGCGGTTGCCGATGAGGTCTGCCCGCCCCATGGCCTTCAGCCCCTCGCGGATCAGCGGCCAGTTCTCGGGGTCGTGCCAGCGCAGCAGCGCCTTGTGGAACTTGCGTGTCTTGCCGGCGCGGGCCGTCTCCACCGTTTCCGAATCCGCCGTGACCTTGCGCAGCGGGTTCTTGC
>JBFHJY010000191.1:0-4370 GCA_041595655.1 Azoarcus sp. | reverse complement strand
ATGCGACGCAGCCTTCGTACCGGCGTGACGGTCGGCATCCTGTCGCTGCTGGTCATCGGCCTGGCCCTGCTGCCGGTACTGAACGAGCGCACCGCGAACGAACTCAACAACGTCACCACTGTCATCACCACCAGCAATCACGACGCAGCATCAATGACGCTGTCGTCGATCGGCACCCGGCTCCACCTTTACCGGATCGGCTTCGACGCCTTCATGTCCCGGCCGGTGCTCGGCATCGGCGTCGCCAACCTCGGTGATTACCTTGCAGCAAGCGCGCAGACGGGCACACTCAACCCCGCCGCCGCGCACTTCACTCACCTGCACTCAGGCATCGTGGATACCCTCGCCCGCGGAGGCCTGCTCGGGCTGGCCGCGCTGGCGTATTTCGTGATCGGTCTGGCCCGGCATTTCCACCGGGCACTCGTCACCTCGGGCGATGACGATGTGCGCTACTTTGCGCTGACCGGACTGCTGTGCATTGCTGCGGCATTCCTGTTCTCGCTGTCGAACGTGTTTTTCCCCGCCATCGTCGGCACCAACATCCTGATCATGACGCTGGCCGTACCCGCGGGCGCACTCGCCTTTCGCACCCGCCAGCTCCGATGCACAGACCGTCCGGGTGCAAAGAAAGGATCCGTATGAACACACGCGAACAGGACGGGATTTCCGGCCTCAGGCACTACCTGGAAGGCAAGCGGGTGGTGGTGATCGGCAACAGCGAAAGCCAGTTCTCCCAGCATCTCGGGGCACGCATCGACACCTACGACGTCGTCGTACGCATGAACCTCGGCTCGATTCGCGCACCAGAGCATCAGGGCAGTCGCACCGACGTAGTGTTTACCTCGTCGGAGAAGCTCACGGCGGCCATGATTGATGACTGGTTCAAACCGTCCTGGGTGGTGTGGGCCACGCCCAAGCGCGAGAAGATGCCCGACCTCAGCGCACTGGGCGAACGCCTGGTGCTGCATCCGGTGGACATCTGGGAGGCACTGCATGCCCGCATCGAACCCGCACGCCCCTCGACCGGGCTGATCGCACTGAACTTCCTGTTCAATCACTGCCGCTGCGCCGAACTGGCCTTCGCCGGCTTTGATTTCTTCGCCAGCGGCACCTTCTACAACCGCAAGTTCTTCGGCCTCATCAAGCATCCGCGCAAGGCCTCGAAACCACACGACGGATCGGAAGAACAACGCGTCGTGGCAGCCATGATCGCCAGCGGCCGCATGCACAACCTTGCCGAGGCAGACTGAAATCATGGCTCGCACCTACCGCGTGGCGATCTTCAACGACACCCGCCGCACCTCGCATTACGGCTGCGAGATCGTCATGGAAACGCTGATTGCAAACCTGCGTCGGCGTGGCATCGAACCCGCCTTCTTCTGGCCCATGGGACAGGACTGGCGCGGACGGGACGAGGTCGCCGCTGCACTGCGCACAGTGGATGCGGTCATCGTCAATGGCGAAGGCTCGATACACAATAGCGCGCGCCGCGATCGCGCCCACTACCTCACCGAGATCGCTGCATTCGCGCGCACAACGGCGAATATCCCGTCCTTCCTCGTCAACAGTTCGCTGTTCGACCTTGAGCCGAAAATCATCGACAACCTGCGTCACTTCGACGCCATCTATCTGCGCGAAAGCCGCTCGCTCGCTGCACTCGAGGGCAGTGGCATCGACGCCGCGATCGTCCCCGACCTGACGCTTCTCACCCCCTGCCCGACGCCGGCCGGCCCGCGCGCGGGCATCCTCGGCACCGATTCGGTCAAGGCCGACGTTGCCGCCCGCCTGAAGCACCTCAGCAAGTCCAAGGGCTGGGACTACAGCAGGCTCACCCATGCGGCCTTCCCGAGTCGCGCCGAGCATGGCTTGCGCGAATACCTGCGCCGCGGTGCAAAGTGGCTGCATGCGGTGCTGACCGGACGCAACACGCGCGACCGCAAGCGCTTCGTGGCCTGGCTTGCCACTCACCAACTGCTGTGCACCGGGCGCTTCCACGCCGTGACCCTGGCGCTCGCCACCCACACCCCTTTCCTCGCGCTTGCGTCGAATACCCCCAAGATCTCCGGGCTGCTCGAAGATGTGTTCGGCCATGACCGCCGGGTCGTTCCGCTGAGCACCCTGGAAACCGTGTCGGATCCGTCCGTCCACCTCTTCAGCGCAACGGAAGAGGCTGCCCTGACGGACTTCCTCGAATCGACCCGGACCCGCGCGAACACCATGTTTGACACGATCCGCTCGCGCCTCGACTGCGTCGCGCAGCACCATGCACTGCAGTCCCCACGGATGGACAATCGCTGACATGCAGCCGCACATCAACATCCTCATGTATCACCAGGTCGGTGACTTCGCGCCGATGAAGGCGCACCAATCGACCTACTGCAACCACCGCCGCTTTGCCGCGCAGATGGCGTGGCTGGCGCGCTTCGGCTATACGGTGCTGTCGATGGACCAGGTGCTCGCATGCGTGCGCGGCGACGCCCCGACCCCGCCCCGGGCGGTGGCACTGACCTTCGACGACGGTTACGAGAACTTCTACGAATACGCCTTTCCCGTGCTGCAGCAGCACGGGTTTCCGGCCATGGTGTACCTGATCGCCGACATGCTCGGCCAGCCCTCATCGTGGTTTGCCGCCGACGGTCGCGACACCCCGCCGCTGATGAGCGCTGCGCGCATCCGGGCTTTGCACACGGCGGGCATCGATTTCGGCTCGCATTCCGCGACGCATCAGAAACTCGCAAAATGCGAGGACGCACGCATCGTCGAAGAGCTCACACGCTCGAAGGCGGTGCTGGAAGACCTGCTTGGCGAACCAGTGAGGCACTTCTGCTACCCCTTTGGCAGTCATGACCTGCGCGTGGTCAATGCCGTGGCTGAAGCGGGCTACCTCACCGCCACCACGTGCTCACGCGCACCGGCAATGCCGGCGGACGACCCGCTGACGCTGCCGCGCAAGGCGATCTCGCACGGTGACAATCTGCTCGGCTTCCTGTGGCGGCTGCACGTCAAGAATACGCCGCGCAATCCACCGATCCGCCGCCCCGATTTCGCCAACGCATGAGTCGTCGTCGGCCCGCACGGACGCCATCGTTCACACGAAAACCGGCTCGGGCTCCAGCATGACGCCGAAGCGCGTTCTCACATCGGCCTGGATCGCCGCGGCGATCCTGGCGACGTCGTCCCCGCTGGCGCCGCCACGATTGACCAGCACCAGGGCCTGGCGCTCGTAGCAGCCGACGGGCCCGAGGTTGCGCCCCTTCCACCCGGCCTGTTCGATCAGCCAGCCGGCCGCGAGCTTGATCCGGCCGTCGGCCTGCGGATAGTGCGGCAGTAAGGGATGGGATGCGAGCAGGCGGGCGCAGCAATCGGCCTCGACCACCGGGTTCTTGAAGAAGCTGCCTGCATTGCCGATCTCGACCGGGTCGGGCAGCTTGCGCCGACGAATGGCGATCACCGCGTCGGAGATATCCATTGCAGTTGGCGAGTCTATTCCCTTGTCGGCGAGTTCGCGCTCGACATCGGCATAACGCGTCAGTGGCATCCAGTCACGCGCCAGGCGGAACCGGACCCGCGTCACCAGCCAGCGTCCCGGCTGCTGTTTGAACACGCTGTCGCGATAAGCGAAGCGGCAATCCGCCGCCGCGAATACGCGCTCGCTGCCATCGTCGAGGTCGATCGCATCGAGCGACTCGAAACGGTCGGCCATTTCCAGCCCATAGGCCCCGATGTTCTGTATCGGCGCTGCACCGACCGTGCCGGGAATCAGCGACAGGTTCTCCAGCCCCGGCCAGCCCTGCTCCAGCGTCCAGCGCACGAACTCGTGCCACGGCTCGCCGGCCCCGGCCTCCACGATCCGGTGCGCGTCGTCCTCGCGCACCAGCCGACGGCCGCCGATCTCCATCCGCATTACCGTGCCGCCAAAGTCGCCACGCAGGATCAGGTTGCTGCCGCCACCGAGCACCAGCCGGGGCTGCTGCGACCATGCGGGATTTGCCAGCACGTCGCGCACATCATCGAGCGAGCGCACGCGCACCAGGCATGCAGCGCGTGCGCTCAGTCCGAAGGTATTGAGTGCCGACAGATCGGCGCCGAGGGTGCGATTCGCCATCTCAGAGCTCACGCTTCACGATTTTTCATTTATCCAGTGCGGCAACCGGACGCACACCACTGATCGGAAAGAGGCGGTCGTAGCCGAGGTTGAAGAGAAAGGCATAGACGGTGTAGGCAAGCGCGACCGCGACATCGGCAAGCAGCGCCGGCCACCATTCCAGACCGGTCCACAGCATGAGCACCGGCAGCGTGAGCATCAACAGCCCGCCCTCGAACAGCACCGCATGCAGGCAGCGCTGTGCGAAGGGCCGGCGGTCCGCGGT
>JBFHJY010000190.1:0-4390 GCA_041595655.1 Azoarcus sp. | reverse complement strand
GGCGGTGGGGCCGAGGAGGAGGATGGCGGGTGGGGGTTGGGGCATGGGCAGCGTGTCTGTGGGCGCGGCGTGCCGTCGCGAAGGCCCTTGTGGTCGGCGGCGGCACGCCGCTCCCATGGGCAGGTCGGGATTATAGCGGCCGGCAATCAGGCTCCCGTGGTTGGTATCATGCCGCCTCAGTCATCGCACCGAGACCATCTTGAAACTGTTTGCCCCGCTCTATGCCCGCGCCATGCAGTGGTCGCGCCATCCGCGCGCTCCGTGGTATCTGGGCGGTTTGAGTTTTGCCGAGTCCTCGTTCTTCCCGATCCCGCCCGACGTGATGCTGGCGCCGATGAGTCTGGCGAATCCCGCGAAGGCGTGGCGGTTTGCGCTGATCACAACGCTGGCTTCGGCGGCCGGCGGAGTGCTGGGCTACTTCATTGGCGTCTTCGCCTTTGACCTGATCGAGCCCTGGCTGTCGGCGACCAAGTACTGGCCCAAGTATCTGGAGGCCCAGGCCTGGTTTGCGCGCTGGGGCTTCTGGGCGGTGTTTGTCGCCGGCTTCTCGCCGATTCCATACAAGGTGTTCACGATTGCGGCGGGGGTGGCCTCGATGGCCCTGCTGCCGTTCATGGCGGCCTCGCTGATCGGGCGTGGTGTGCGCTTCTTTCTGGTGGTGGGCCTGATGAAGCTGGGCGGCGCGCGCATGGAGGCGGCACTGCACCGCTATGTCGAGTGGCTGGGCTGGCTGGTGGTCGGTGCGTTGGTGGTCGCCGTCATCGTGATGAATGGCGGCTGAGGTGACGCGCCTTCGAGGCCGTGTCGTTCCGGACAGGCCTCGTCACTGACCGCGCATGAAGAAGCGGTCCATTTCGGCCAGCGAGAACTGCGTCCAGGTCGGACGCCCATGGTTGCACTGGTCGGCGCGCTCGGTGGCCTCCATGTCGCGCAGCAGTGCGTTCATCTCGGGAATCGTGAGCTGACGGTTGGCGCGCACGGCGCCGTGGCAGGCCATGGTGCCGAGCAGTTCGTTGCGTCTTGCGGTGATCACTTCGGTGGCCGGGTACTCGCGCAGTTCGGCCAGCAGATTGCGCACCAGCTCGCCGACATTGGCCTGCGCCAGCAGCGCCGGCACGCTGCGGATGGCGAGCTCCTCCGGCCCGGCCGGTGCCACCTCGAAGCCCATTCCCGCGAGCACCTCGACATGCTCCTCGGCTGCCGCCATGTCGCGTGCGCCGAGGGAGATCACGGCCGGCATCAGCAGGCGCTGGATGGCGGGGCGGCCGTCGAGCACGGTCTTGAGTTTTTCGTACAGGATGCGTTCGTGCGCGGCGTGCATGTCGACGATGACCAGTCCCTTGGCGTTCTGCGCCAGCACATAGATGCCGTGCAATTGCGCGATGGCGTAGCCAAGTGGCGCCTCGTCGCCGGCCCACTGCGGCGCCCGCGGAGCGGGGGCCGAGAAAGTCGCGCTCGTCAGCGCTTCGCTGACGGCTGACGGTGCGGACTCGGGACGTGCTGCCGCAGCAAAGTCGAGGTAGCTGCCTGAGGCCGACTCCATCGCCAGGCGGGTCTGCACCGGTGGCGCCCAGCGGGGCTCGGGCGCGTAGCGGACGGTTCCGGCTGCCGGCGCCTCGCGTTCGGCGGCCAGTGCCGCGCCGGATTCGGCCAGCGCGCGCCTGATGGCGTGAAAGACAAATTGGTGCACAGCGCGTGATTCGCGAAAGCGCACCTCGATCTTGGCCGGGTGCACGTTGACGTCCACGCCGGCCGGGTCGAGTTCGAGGAACAGCACGTAAGCCGGATGGCGCTGGCCGTGCAGCACGTCGGCGTAGGCCTGGCGGGCAGCATGGCTGAGCAGTTTGTCGCGCACGTAGCGGCCGTTGACGAAGAAGTACTGCGCGTCGCGGTTGGCGCGCGAGTAGGCCGGCACGCAGGCGAAGCCGGTCAGGCGCAGCGCACCGGCGTCGGCCTCGACCATGCGGGCGTGTTCGAGAAAATCGTCGCCCATCAGTGCCGCGATGCGGCGTGCCGGGTCGGCAGGCTGGAGGCGGTGCAGGATGCGGCCGTTGTGGGCGAACTGGAAGGCCACGTCCGGGCGGGCGAGGGCCGCGCGGCGGAACATCTCGTCGCAGTGGGCGAACTCGGTGGCCTCGGTCTTGAGGAATTTGCGCCGTGCCGGGGTGTTGTAATAGAGGTCGGCCACTTCGACCACGGTGCCGGCATTGAGCGCGGCCGGTGCCACGTTGCGGTCCATGCCGTCGATGCGCCAGGCATGCGGGGCGCCGGTGGCGCGACTGGTGATGGTGGTGCGGGCGACGGCGGCGATGGCAGCCAGTGCTTCACCGCGAAAACCCATGGTGCCGACGCGCTCGAGATCATCCAGGCTGGCGATCTTGCTGGTGGCGTGGCGGTCGAGCGCGAGCGCCAGCTGCTCCTTCTCGATGCCGCAGCCGTCGTCGCTTATGCGGATGCGGCGCACGCCGCCCTGTTCGAGCTGGATTTCGATGGCGCGCGAATCGGCGTCCAGCGCGTTCTCGAGCACTTCCTTGACCACCGACGCGGGGCGTTCGACGACCTCGCCGGCGGCGATCTGGTTGATCAGGATGTCCGGCAGGGGGCGGATCGTCGGCATCGGCACTCCAGCGAAAGCCCCGATTATACGTGTCTGGCTGCAAGCCCCGTGGGGTGTGCATTCCGGTATCATCGCGGCGTTCGAAACAGCGAGGGCGCGCATGAACTCGTTCCCGCAGCCGCAATTGTCGAGGCGCGTTTTCCTGTCGATGCTGGGCGTTCTCGCCGCCTCGGGCGCAGGCTGCAGTGTCCCGGGCACTTCCCCCGGAACGCTGTCGCGCAAGCCATCGTTTCACGAGCAGTTGTTCAAGACGGACGTCGATCATTACATCGAGGCCAGTCAGCGGCGCGTGTTCGACAGCCTGCGCCGCCTTGCCTACAAGCTCTACCGCCGCAATCCGCGCGAATGGCGCAAGAGCGCCGATACCCTGCAGCACGCGGTGGCGCAGATCTTCGACGTCAATCATGGCTGGCTGCTCGATTCGCTGAGCGGTCGCCGCGGCATCGATGCCATGCAGCTTGCTTTCGATCCGGCCTTTCGCGGGGATCGCGTGCAGGCGTTGATGGTCGGCATGGGCAGCATGGTGCAGTCCGCATTTGCCCACCAGGTGGGTTTCTATGTGCTCAACGATCTGTCTCCGCAGGGCTTCTACAACGCGGCGCGCAACATCGAGATCGCGGCATGGAAACTCGCGACGTCGCGTGACGAGGCAGGTAAGCTGCTGTTGCTGTCGAACGAGATGGGCGAGATCAACAACCTGAGCTTCGAACGCGAGATGGGGCGTATCGTGGGCGTTCTCGAGACCCTGAGCGATCTGCTCGAGATCAAGACCGAACGCATCGTCATTCGCATGGTCCAGGGGATTGCGACGGCGGCGTTTCTGCCGATTCCATGAAGGCGCCGACATGACTTCCATCGTGGTGTTGATTTCCGGGCGCGGCAGCAATCTCGAAGCCATTCTGCGCGCCGGGATCGGCGTGCAGGCCGTGATCTCCAGCCGGGCCGACGCGGGGGGTCTGGAGATTGCACGACAGTGGAAGATTCCTGCCGTGACCGTGGACGCCGCTGACTACGCGGTCAGGGCGCAGTTCGATGCCGCACTGGCGGCGGCCGTCGACAGATTCGCGCCCGATCTGGTGGTGCTGGCGGGCTTCATGCGGCTGCTCGACACGGAATTCGTCAGCCGTTACGCCGGGCGCATGCTCAATGTGCATCCGTCGCTGCTGCCGGCACTGCCGGGCCTGCATACGCACCGCCGTGCGCTTGCGGCCGGTGCGCGACTCCACGGTGCGACGGTGCATTTCGTCACGGCCGAGCTGGATGCAGGCCCGATCGTGATCCAGGCGGCGGTGCCGGTACTGGACGATGACGACGAACACAGCCTGGCCGCACGGGTGCTGCGTGAGGAACATCGGATCTACCCGTTGGCGGTGCGCTGGTTCGTGGAGGGACGTTTGACAATCAGGGGCGGCCGCGTCGTCGTTGCCGGCGCGCGCATGCCGCAGGCCGCACTGGTGTCGCCCTGTACGGAGGAAGAAGCGTGAAACGTGTGTGGATCTTCGGTGTGCTCTGCTGGATGCTGCTTGCGCCACCGTTGTGGGCGCAGGCAGGGCAGTGGCCCGCCGGCGGAGAAGTGGTCTATGACGTGTCGCAGGGCGATGGCGGCATGGTGCTCGGCAAGGGCGTGCATCGCTGGTCGCATGACGGGCGCGGTTACCGCATGAGTACCCATCTCGAGACGACCGGCCTGGCGGCACTGTTGAAGGATTTTGAATACACGCAGACGAGCGAAGGGGATGTGGGCCAGCAGGGTCTGGTCCCCCGGCGCTTTGT
>JBFHJY010000189.1:0-4439 GCA_041595655.1 Azoarcus sp. | reverse complement strand
GCCGCAGCGCCGTGACGCTCACTTGACCAGCGGCGGCTCCTCGAAGGTATGGTGCGGCGCCGGCGACGGCACGGTCCACTCCAGACCCTCGGCGGCCTCCCAGCTCTTCGCGCCGGCCTTCTCGCCGCGGCCGCTGGCGGCCTTGATGACGACCCACAGGAAGATCAGCTGGCTCAGGCCGAAACCGAAGGCGCCGATCGATGCCAGCATGTTGAAGTCGGCAAACTGCAGCGCGTAGTCCGGCACCCGGCGCGGCATGCCGGCCAGCCCGAGGAAATGCATCGGGAAGAAGGTGATGTTGAAGAAGATCAGCGAGCACCAGAAATGCAGCTTGCCGATCCGCTCATCCGGCATGCGGCCGGTCCACTTCGGCATCCAGTAGTAGGCGCCGGCGAACAGCGCGAACAGCGAGCCGGCCACCAGCACATAGTGGAAGTGCGCAACGATGTAATAGGTATCGTGAATCTGGATGTCGACCGGTGCAATGGCGCAGATCAGACCGGTGAAGCCCCCGATCGTGAACACCAGGATGAAGCCGATCGACCACAGCATCGGGGTCTCGAAGGTCATCGAGCCGCGCCACATGGTCGCGACCCAGTTGAACACCTTCACGCCGGTCGGCACCGCGATGAGCATGGTCGCGTACATGAAGTACAGCTGACCGGCCGTCGGCATGCCGGTGGCGAACATGTGGTGGGCCCACACGATGAACGACAGGATCGCGATCGAGGCCGTTGCATAGACCATCGAGGCGTAACCAAACAGCGGCTTGCGGGCAAAGGTCGGGATGATCGCGCTGACGATGCCGAAGGCCGGCAGGATCATGATGTAGACCTCGGGGTGCCCGAAGAACCAGAAGATGTGCTGGTACAGCACCGGGTCCCCGCCGCCCACCGCGCTGAAGAAGCTGGTGCCGAAGTGGCGGTCGGTCAGCAGCATCGTCACCGCACCGGCCAGCACCGGCATCACCGCGATCAGCAGGTAGGCCGTGATCAGCCAGGTCCAGCAGAACAGCGGCAGCTTCATCATGTTCATGCCCGGCGCGCGCATGTTGAGCACCGTCACGACGATGTTGATGGCGCCCATGATGGAGCTGATGCCCATGATGTGCACCGCGAAGATCGCCATGTCCATGCCCATGCCCATCTGGATGGACAGCGGCGGATACAGCGTCCAGCCTGCGGCAGTGGCACCGCCCGGCACGAAGAACGAACCGATGAGCAGCAGCGCAGCCGGCGGCAGCAGCCAGAAGCTCCAGTTGTTCATGCGCGCGAAGGCCATGTCGCTGGCGCCGATCATCAGCGGGATCTGCCAGTTCGCGAAGCCGACGAAGGCCGGCATGATCGCGCCGAACACCATCACCAGACCGTGCAAGGTGGTGAGCTGGTTGAAGAACTCGGGTGCGACGACCTGCAGGCCTGGCTGGAACAGCTCGGCCCGGATCGTCAGCGCCATCACGCCCCCCGCGAGGAACATCATGAAGCTGAAGATCAGGTACATCGTGCCGATGTCCTTGTGGTTGGTGGTCGTGATCCACCGCATCAGCCCGGTCGGGCCGTGATGATCGTGGTGATGATCCACATGTTCCGGGGTAACCGCCGCCATGTTGCCTCCTTCACAGACCCCGCCGGTTTGAGCCCGACGGGATTGAGCTATCGATGATCTGGATTCGGACGGAACGCGTCACCTGAGGGTCGCGTCCGCTCGTGATGGGATTCGGATGCTTAGCGGGCAGCAGCCACCGCGCCTGCCTCGACGGCAGCGGCCGAATTGCCGAAGCTGCTGCGAATGTGGGTTGCGAGCGCTGCAATCTCGGCATCCGACAGATGACCGAACGGCGCCATGGCGGTACCCGGACGCCCCTTCAGCACCACTTGCAGAAGGGCAGCCTCGTCGCCGGTGACCACTGCCGAGCCGGCCAGGGCCGGGAAGGCGGGCGGCATGCCGTTGCCGTTGGGCTGATGACAGGCCGCGCAATTAGTCGCGTAGAGCTTCGCGCCATCGGCAGCAGGAGTTTCGGCAGCCGGGGCCTCGGATGCCGCCGCGGGAGCAGCGGACGCCTCGACGGCAGCAGCAGCCGCCTGCGTGGCCACGGCGCTGTCGGCCGATGCCACTTCCACCGGCTTCTGCGACGCAACCCACTCGGCATAGGCCTGTTCGGAGACGACGTGCACCTCGATCGGCATGTAGCCGTGGTCACGCCCGCACAGCTCGGCACAGACGCCGCGATACACGCCTTCCTTTTCGGCACGGAACCAGGCGTCGCGGATGAAACCGGGGATGGCATCCTGCTTGATGCCCAGCGCCGGCACCCACCAGGCGTGGATCACGTCGTTGGCGGTGAGCAGCACGCGAACCTTCTTGCCGACCGGAACGACCACCGGGTTGTCGACCTCGAGCAGGTAGTTCTCGCCCTTGGCCTCGACGTTCTCGATCTGGCCCCGGGGCGTGGACAGCGTGGACATGAACGTGATGCCCTCGCCCTCGCCCACCACGTAGTCGTAGCCCCACTTCCACTGATAGCCGGTGGCCTTGATCGTGATGTCCGCCTCGGTGGCGTCACGCATGTCGATGATGGTCTTGGTCGCCGGCCAGGCCATGCCGACGAGGATGAACACCGGGATCACGGTCCATAGCACCTCGACCGTGGTGTTCTCGTGGAAATGCGCCGCGACGGCGCCTTTGGATTTGCGGTGCGCGAAGATCGAATAGAACATCACGCCGAACACCAGGATGAAGATCACCAGACAGATGACCAGCATCAGGGTGTGCAGATCGTAGATCTGCGCCGCCACCGGAGTGACCGGCTCCTGAAGGTTGTACTTGGCCTGTGCGAACGCGGATTGCGCCGCCACAAGCATAAGACCAGACGCAGCAAGGCGACCGTAAAGACTCATGCCCCAACTCCCCCGTGTAGACATCAATGCATTGCACGGAAACTGCCGTTCCGTTGCGCGCACTCCGGAGGAATTTCCCGGACCACGAGAAAGTGTTACCAAGGCACGACCTAACCCACTATCCGTCTTGCAAGGTCGTTCCCCGACTTCCTGACGCGATGGACTGGCTGCACGCCTGTTTCTTTTGAAATCTTGTACTGGCGCGCTTTTCCGTATGCCGGGGACGAGTGTGCCACAAGCGCTTTCAGAGCGGCAAGGCGATTTTTCCGGACCACTCCATGATCTGGATCAAAGATTGTTCACCTTTTGCCAGAATCCGCGAAAGCCCTTTCCTTGCGGGTTTCAGGGCATCAAGCGCGCGTTGCGGACATGCGACGGCGCAATGCCCGCAGCAACACACCCAGGCCCGGAAACTTCTCGTAAAGTTCCTCCGCGACGTCCCAGTAGTCCCGGTGCACGACCACCCTGCCGTCATCATCAAAGTCCACCACACTGGCGCCATGCACCCGGAACGGGCGTCCCCGCAGTTCGAACATGAAGACCCACTCCAGCGCCGCGCGTCGCCCCGAGTCGACACGGCCGACGACCTCGAAACGCGGCTCGCCGACCTGTTCGAACATGTGGCGGAACACCTGCACGATCGCCGCCGTACCGGTCACGTCGTTGAACGGATCGCGGAAACGCGCCTGCGGCGCATAGACATCGCCGAGCGCGCCGAGCGACTGCGGCGTGAGCGTCTCGTAAAAATGCACCAGACGGTCGAGGTGTGTGCTCATAGCCCGGTCACCTTGCGGATCAGGGGGAAATACCAACGACGGGGGAGCAGCGAAAGCAGCTTCAGCACGCGCGTGAAGCGTTTCGGGAAATGGACCTCGAAGTCGCCGCGCGCCAGCCCTGCCAGCATTTGCTGCGCCGCCTCGTCGGCCGTGATCAGCGCCGGCATGTGGAAGTCGTTGCCCGCAGTGAGCGGGGTGGCAACGAAGCCCGGATTCACCAGAAACACGTCCACCCCGCGCGGCGCGAGATCGAGATACAGGACCTCGGCAAAGTTGATCAATGCCGCCTTGGTCGGTCCGTAAACGAGTGCGCGCGGCAGTCCGCCGTAACCGGCGACGCTGCCGACCATGACGATCGCACCCTCTCCGCGCGCCAGCATGCCCGGCACGACTGCAGCCACGCCCTCCATGACCCCACACAGATTGGTCATCACGGTGTCGCGCACGCGCTCGCCATCGAGCTCCCACGCACGCAGGGGCTGGTAGGTGCCGGCGTTGAAGACCACCACGTCGATGCCGCCCAGTGCAGCCTGTACCTCGGCGCAGGCGCGCGCATGGTCGGCACTGAGCGTGACATCCATCGGCACCACCTCGGCCCCGCCGCAGCTCGCCGCGACCGCCTCGAGTTTTTCGCGATTGCGCGCCGAAAGCGCCAACCGCGCACCGCGCACCGCCAGCGCCTGCGCCAGCGCCGCACCGATGCCGCTGGAAGCGCCGACGATCCACACGCGACGCCCCTGCCAGTCGCGGACAGGACGGTTCAGCG
>JBFHJY010000188.1:0-4447 GCA_041595655.1 Azoarcus sp. | reverse complement strand
GCACCGCGCCTTCCGGCACAAGGCGCTTCCGCAAAGCTCCTCTCTCTCGTTTTCCTTGTCCTGATGCTCCTGTGTGGCATGTCTGTTGCGCATGCTGCAGAAGGATTGCCTGAAGAGCGGATTGCGACGGTTTTCCCCGATGCCGACCGCATCGATGACCCGAGCGGGGAGCACGGAGTACGTGCCATCCACGTCGGTGACCAGGTCGTCGGCCACGCCTTCAGCACCCTCGGCATCGTCGACATCCCGGCATACTCGGGAAAGCCCATCGACATGCATGTGGTGATCGATACCGAAGGCGTCATTCGCGATGCCTATGTCCTCGAGCATCACGAGCCGATCCTGCTGATCGGCATCCCTGAACAGAAGCTGCATGATTTCAACGCCCTGTACACCGGAATTCGCGCCGATCAGCGTGTAGTGGTGGGTCGTTCCCGTGACCCTTCTGCAGTGACGGTGGATGCCGTCTCCGGTGCCACCGTCACGGTGATGGTGATCAATGAAATCGTGATGCGCTCGGTACGCAAGGTGGCCGTGGAGCTCGGACTCATCAGCGATGTCGCGGCGGCAGCAAAGCCGGCCACGGTGCGTGAGGACGTGTTCTCCGAGGCGGACTGGGCGACGCTGACCGGCAATGGCGCGGTGCGGCGGCTGCATCTGACTCGCTCGGATGTGGATGCGGCCTTCGTCGGCACGCCTGCTGAGAAGGTGGATGCGGCTACGCCGGACAATGCGGACGAAACCTTCATCGACCTGTATGTCGCGCACCTGAACGCGCCGACGGTCGGTCGCAATCTGCTCGGCGATAACGTCTATCGCTTCCTGATGGACGAGCTCGAGCCGGGCGAGCATGCGGTTGCGGTTTTGGGTCGCGGTGAGTATTCCTTCAAGGGCTCCGGCTACGTGCGCGGCGGTATCTTCGATCGCGTGCAGTTGCGCCAGCGCGGCGCGATCGTGAGCTTCCGCGACATGGACCACGAGCGCATCCATGACGTCTTCGCTTCGGGTGCGCCCGATTTCGACGAGATGTCGATGTTCATCGTGCGTGATCAATACGCCTTCGATCCCGGTGCGCCGTGGAGCCTGGAACTGCTGGTGCGCCGTCAGACCGGGCCGGTGGACAGCGTGTTCACCAGCTTCGAGCTCGACTACCAGTTGCCCGAGGACTACCTCGACCGCCCGCAGCCGACTGCCGAGGAACTGGCCGCCGCGGCCGAAGCCGAGCGCCCGGTATGGGTCAACGTGTGGTACCAGCGCAGCTTCCAGATCGGCGTGATCTGCGTGGCGCTGGCACTGCTGACGGTGATCCTGTTCCTGCAGGACAAGTTCACCCGCCGCCCGGCCTTCCTGCACTGGCTGCGCCGCGGCTACCTGGTGTTCACGGTGGTGTTCATCGGCTGGTACGCGCTGGGGCAGCTGTCCATCGTCAACGTGCTGACCTTCGCGCATTCGCTGGTGCAGGGCTTCCACTGGGAGCTGTTCCTGAGCGACCCGGTGATCTTCATCCTCTGGACCTTCACCGCTGCCAGCATCCTGCTGTGGGGCAGGGGCGTGTTCTGCGGCTGGCTGTGTCCCTTCGGCGCGCTGCAGGAACTGGTCAACGAGGCCGCGCGCAAGCTCAAGGTGCGTCAGTACGAGCTGCCCTTCGCGGTGCACGAGCGGCTGTGGGCGGTGAAGTACATCGTGCTGCTGGTGCTGTTCGGCATCTCGCTCGAGTCGCTGTCCACCGCCGAGCAGTACGCCGAGGTCGAGCCCTTCAAGACCGCCATCACGCTGCGCTTCGACCGCCAGTGGTGGTTCGTCGCCTACGCCGCGGCGTGGATCGTCATCAGCATTTTCACGCGCAAGGTGTATTGCCGCTACGTCTGCCCGCTGGGCGCGGCGCTGGCCATTCCCACCAAGCTGCGCCTGTTCGACTGGCTCAAGCGCCGCAAGGAATGCGGTCAGCCCTGTCAGGTGTGCGCCAACGAGTGCGAGATCCAGGCCATCCATCCGGACGGGCGCATCAATGCCAACGAGTGCCATTACTGCCTCGATTGCCAGATGACCTACCACAATGAGAACAAGTGTCCGCCGCTGGTGCTCAAGAACAAGAAGCGCCGCAAGCGCGAGGAGGCTGCAGCCGAGCAGCTGGTCATTCCGATCGTGCCCCAACCGCTTCGTCCGGCCGAGCACTGATCCGTTTAGCAGTACCCCCGGTTCCGGCCGGGACCCACAACCGTAAGGAGCGCAGTCATGAAAAACCAACACGACAAGCAGCAGTCTGTCGAACTCGACGAGAAGGGGCGCAGTCGCCGCGGCTTTCTCGGCAAGACCGCCGTCACCGGTGCCACGCTGGCGGGCTCCGCCGCCCTTGGTGGCGCGGCCGTCATGACCAAGGAGGCCTGGGCCGCCAAGGTCAAGGAGGCACAGTCCAAGATTCACGTCGCGCCGGGCGAACTCGACGACTACTACGGTTTCTGGAGCGGTGGCCACCAGGGTGAGGTACGCGTCATGGGCGTGCCGTCGATGCGCGAACTGATGCGCATCCCGGTGTTCAACGTCGATTCCGCCACCGGCTGGGGTCTGACCGACGAGAGCCGTCGCGTGTTGGGCGACAGCGCCAAGTTCCTCAACGGCGACTGCCATCACCCGCACATCTCGATGACGGACGGCAAGTACGACGGCAAGTACCTGTTCATCAATGACAAGGCCAACACGCGTGTCGCGCGTATCCGTCTCGACATCATGAAGTGCGACAAGATCCTCACCGTGCCGAACGTGCAGGCCATCCACGGCCTGCGCCTGCAGAAGGTTCCGCACACCAAGTACGTGTTCGCCAACGCCGAGTTCATCGTCCCGCATCCGAACGACGGCAAGATCGTCGACATCACCGACGAGAACTCCTTCACGATGTTCAACGTCATCGATGCCGAGGCCATGACGGTGGCGTTCCAGGTGATCGTGGATGGCAACCTCGACAACTGCGATGCCGACTATACCGGCCGCTTTGCCGCTTCGACCTGCTACAACTCGGAGCGCGCCACCGATCTGGGCGGCATGATGCGCAACGAGCGCGACTGGGTGGTGGTGTTCGACATCCATGCCATCGAGAAAGCGGTCAAGGACGGCAAGTTCAGCACCCTGGGTGACTCCAAGGTGCCGGTGGTCGATGGCCGTGGCGATTCGCCCTTCACGCGCTACATCCCGGTGCCGAAGAACCCGCACGGTCTGAACACCTCGCCGGACGGCAAGTACTTCATCGCCAACGGCAAGCTGTCGCCGACCTCGACAATGATTGAAATCGACCGCCTGCCCGACCTCTTCGCGGGCAAGCTGAAGGATCCGCGCGACACCGTTGCCGCCGAGCCGGAGCTGGGCCTCGGGCCGCTGCACACCACTTTCGATGGTCGTGGCAATGCCTACACCACGCTGTTCATCGATTCCCAGGTGGTGAAGTGGAACATGGCCGATGCGGTGCGTGCCTACAACGGCGAGAAGGTCGATTACATCCGTCAGAAGCTCGACGTGCATTATCAGCCGGGGCACATTCACGCCTCCCTGACCGAAACCTCCGAGGCGGATGGCCAGTGGCTGGTGGCGCTGTCCAAGTTCTCCAAGGACCGATTCCTGCCGGTTGGCCCCCTGCATCCGGAGAACGATCAGCTGATCGACATCTCGGGCGAGGAGATGAAGCTGGTGCATGACGGCCCGACCTTCGCCGAGCCGCATGACTGCATCCTCGTGCGTCGCGACCAGATCCGTACGCAGAAGATCTGGAAGCGTGACGATCCCTTCTTCGCGGAAACCGTCGAGCAGGCCAAGAAGGACGGCATCGTCCTCGAGAAGGACAGCAAGGTCATCCGCGATGGCAAGAAGGTGCGTGTCTACATGATCTCGGCGGCGCCGACCTATGGCCTGCTGGAGTTCAAGGTGAAGCAGGGCGATGAGGTGACCGTGATCATCACCAACGTCGACGAAATCGAGGACGTCTCGCACGGCTTCGTCATGGTCAACCATGGTGTGAGCATGGAGATCAGCCCGCAGCAGACCTCCTCGATCACCTTCACGGCTGACAAGCCGGGGCTGCACTGGTACTACTGCAGCTGGTTCTGCCATGCGCTGCACATGGAGATGGTCGGCCGCATGATGGTCGAGCCGGCGTAAGCCGAACTTCCTGCCCGACCCTTCCGGTCGGGCAGGAACTCCTGCAATAACCTTTCCTTAGATTTGTTCCGGCACCCTTGCCGGCACTGAGAAACACCCGCAATCTGCCTGGACGCTGAATAAGGTAACTGTCGTGCTCAGATCTCAGGCTGTCGATGTGCTCTCTCCGTGGGCACTCTGCATTTTTCTCCTATTCGGTGGCG
This sequence comes from Azoarcus sp., assembly GCA_041595655.1. GTDB lineage: Bacteria > Pseudomonadota > Gammaproteobacteria > Burkholderiales > Rhodocyclaceae > Pseudazoarcus. Next base: position 98 of record JBFHJY010000188.1, on the reverse strand, counting down.
TGGCTCAGGCGGCGCCGCAACCCATCACCGCTCTGCCGTTGCAGGCGGAGGGTGAAAACCTCTGGCGGCTGCCGGCCGGCGAATACGCCGGGCAGTTC
>JBFHJY010000187.1:0-4448 GCA_041595655.1 Azoarcus sp. | reverse complement strand
CGGACGGCGGATAGACGTTGCGGTCGATCATGCGCTGCACGGCGGCATTCACCGTGGCCGCGTCGAGGCTGTCGAACTCCTTGCGGGCCACGGCCTTGGCGGCTTCCGGGTTGGCGTGGATCAAGGCCAGAGAATCATTGATGGCCTGCACGAAGCGCTTCACCAGATCCGGGTTGGTATCGATCGTCTTCTGCGCCGTGTTGATGGTGGAGAAGGCGTATTCCGGGTAGTCCGCGGTGAAGTCATGCACCAGCTTCAGGCCCTGTGCCAGGCCCTGCTCGACCAGCGGCTGGTAGGCCACGGCGATGTCGGCGCTGCCAGCCAGTACCGGACCGAGTTCGAGCATGTTCTGCACTTCGGTCACGCGCACGTCCTTGCCCCATTCCAGGTTGTTGTCCTGCAGGATGCGCTTGAGCAAGGTGTTGGAGGTTCCGGGGGCGAGGCCGACCGCCACGCGCTTGCCCTTGAAGTCGGCCGGGCCGTCGAACTTCACGTCCTGCTTGGCCAGCACCCACACCGGCGCGCTGTTGGCCACCGCGCTGATTGCGCGCGCCTGGCCGCCGCGTTCGCGGGCAAAGCCGACGTGTTCAGGACCATGTACCGAGAACTGCGCCTCTCCCGACAGTACCGAGGCCAGTGCGACCGGGCCGGATCCGGCGGAGCGGACGACCGGCACGTCGATGTCGTGCTTGGCGAACATCCCCTCATGGCGTGCGACATAGACCGGAAGGTAGAGCAGGGAGTGGAACGCCTCAGCGATCAGGATGGTGTCCTTGGCCTGTGCGTTCTGTCCGCCAGCCAGCAGCGGGATGGAAACAAGTGCGGCGCTCAGCAGTTTTGATAGTTGCTTCATGACACTTACTCCTTGGGGAAAAATCAGTGTTTGGACCAGGCGAAAAGACGCTTTTCGATCTGGGTGATGATGAAATACAGGCTTGCAGCGACAACCATCAGGGTAAATACGCCTACCCATACGGCATTCTGGTTGAAGAGGTTTCCGTTGACGAATAGCAGGCGTCCGAGCCCCTTGTCGGAGGCGATGAATTCCCCGCCGATTTCGGCGATCAGCGCGAAGCCGATATTCAGGCGGAATGCGGAGATGATCCACGGCATCGTGGCCGGGATGACCAGCTTGGCGAAGATCTGGCGCTTGGTCGCACCGAGTGAACGCATCATGTTCACCAGGCTCTGGTCGATCTGGTGCGAGCCCTGGTAAGCGGTCAGCACGGCCACCACGAAGGTCGCGATGAAGGCCAGCGCGATCTTCGAGAACATGCCCGAGCCGAACCAGATGATGATCATCGGCGCCAGTGCGATCTTGGGCAGCCCGTTGAGCGCGATGAAGAACGGGTCGAGGATGCGTGCCAGGCGCTTGGCGTACCAAAGCAGCAGTCCGCACAGAGAGCCGAGGATGCTGCCGCCCAGAAAGCCGGCGACGGTGGCCTGAACGGTGGCAAGCGTGTCGGTCAACAACTGTCCGGTGCCGATCATCCGCCATGCCTCGGCAGCAATGCCGACGGGGGCGCCCATCAGGAACGGATCGATGACCTTGTTATCTACGCCGGCCTGCCACAGGAACAGCACCACGCCGATGATCAGCAGGCGTGCGAGGTTGTCCTGCAGGAAGACCTGACGGGCCTTGCGCCTGCGTTCCGAGACGGTCTTGCGCTTGTTGGCTGCGTCGGTGAGGGTGGAGGCTGTGCTCATGACTGTTTCGCTCCAAGCTGGATGTCGAGGTCGGCCCAGATGGTGTCGAACAAGGTCTGGTAGCGGGCATCGCTGCGCGCCTTGATGCATGAGCCGTGCTCGAGGGAAAGTCCGACGTCGTAAAGGGTTTTCACCGTCGTTGGGCGTTGCGTCATTACCGCAATCCGGTCGGACATGGCGATGGCCTCGCCGATGTCATGCGTGATCAGCACGACTGTCTTGCCGAATTCGCGCAGGATCGAAACGATCTCGTCCTCGAGCACCAGACGGGTCTGGTAGTCGAGCGCCGAGAACGGCTCGTCGAGCAAGATGATGTCGGGGTCGGTGATGAGTGTTCGGATCAGCGCGGCACGCTGTCGCATGCCACCCGACAGCGAGTGCGGGTAGGCCGCGGCAAAGTCGCCCAAGCCGTAGCGTGACAAATAGTCACGCCCTTGCTCATGGCGTGCGGCCTTGGGGACGCCGGCAAGCTCGAGGCCTAGCGTGACGTTCTCGAGAATCGTTCGCCACGGGAACAGCAGGTCGCGTTGCAGCATGTAGCCGATCTGCGAGCCCCGCTTGTTCTTCGGGCGCCCTTTGCGCAGCACGATGTCGCCGGAGGTCGGCTCGATCAGGTTGGCAATGATGTTGAACATCGTGGTCTTGCCGCAGCCGCTGGGGCCTACGATGCTGATGAATTCGCGATCCTTGATGTCGAGCGTGATGTCCCGGATGACTTCGACGACATTGCCGTCATCATCCTCGAACGTCTTCTTGAGGCGCTTCAGTGAAATCGCGGTGTCATCAACGCTTTTGGCGATGGTGTCTGCGCGTGTTGCTAATGCTGCTTCCATGCTTGGCTCCCGCAGGTTCGGTAAGCCTGTTCAGCAGGATTGATGCCAGCAGATCGTTCAACGTCCGTCGCTCGTCGGGATGTTCCCGAATAATTGCAAACGGCATGAAATCAAGAAGATGCCTTTGGAATGATTCCGGGCTCGTACTCATTGCAGATGCTGGAAAAGTGTCGGAGGCGCAATGCGTTCATGGGCGCAGTCCGGAGCTTCCGGAATTTTTCCGGAAGACTGGTCCGCATGTCTGTGCTCCCGGTGCCAATTCCTGCTTGTGCCCGGCTTTGGGTCAGGTTTGCGTGTCGATGCACGTCTTGTGTGCAAGTTTGTCGCCAAGGAAATATTCCACTTCTGCGTCGTGCGGTTCCTCTGTCATGCCCGTCTGTGTGAACGGCTGACGAGGTCATTTGAGGGAAGTGGGACGCCGGCGAGCGCAATGTCGGCGGTTCGACGGTCTTGCGATGGTGTGCCAAATTGTTGGCTGGCCCGGTGCGCGCGGACCCTTCCGTTATAATTGCACCCTTTCCCGAGAATCCGAGTGCCATGAGCGCCGAACCCAGAATCCATCTCACCGAACTGCTGCGTGCCGCGCTCGCCAGTGTTGCCCCCGATCAGGCCGATACGCCGGTCCATCTGGAACGCCCCAAGCAGGCCGGTCACGGAGATTTCGCCACCAACCTTGCGCTGCAGCTGGCCAAGCCGCTGCGCCGCAATCCGCGCGAGTTGGCGGCGCTGCTGGTGCAGGAACTGCCCAAGTCGGATCTGGTGTCCGGGGTGGAGATTGCCGGTGCCGGCTTCATCAACTTCACGCTGGCCTCGGACGCCAAGACCGCGGTGGTACGTGATGTGCTGGCACGCGGCGAGGCTTTCGGTCGCGGTGAGCGCAAGGGCGTGAAGGTGCAGGTCGAGTTCGTCTCCGCCAACCCGACCGGCCCGCTGCATGTCGGTCACGGCCGCGGTGCGGCCTACGGTGCCTCGCTGTGTTCGGTGCTGGACTTCGCCGGTTTCGAGGTCACCCGCGAGTACTACATCAACGACGCCGGTCGTCAGATGGACATCCTCGCGCTGTCGACCTGGCTGCGCTACCTGGCCTTCTTCGGCATCGAGGTGGCGTTTCCGCCCAACGGTTATCAGGGTGACTACGTCGTCGACATGGGCCGCGAGTTGCGCGATGCGCACCAGGACCGCTTCGCCCTGGTCACCGCCGCCGACGTCCTGGCCGGCACGCCCGGCCTGCCCGAGGCGGCGCGCAAGGATGACGAGGCCGGCCGCCAGCGCGAGGCCCATCTCGATGCGCTGATCGCCAATGCCAAGCGCCTGCTCGGTGAGGACTACGCCTGGGTGCACGGTTTTGCGCTCAATCAGCAGCTCGGCGACTGCCGCGAGGATCTGGGCGAGTTCGGCGTGCATTTCGACCAGTGGTTCTCCGAGAAAAGCCTGTTCGATACGGGACTGGTGGCACGCGCCGTGGGCGAACTGGACAAGCGCGGACATCTGTACGTGCAGGACGGTGCCAAGTGGTTCCGCTCGACCGATTTCGGCGACGAGAAGGACCGTGTGGTGCAACGCGAGAACGGGCAGTTCACGTATTTCGCGTCGGACATCGCCTACCACCTCAACAAGTACGAGCGCGGATTTGATCGCGTCATCGACATCTGGGGCGCCGACCATCACGGCTACATCGCCCGCGTGAAGGGTGCCATCGCCGCGCTCGACCTGCCGCCGGAGAAGCTCGAAGTGGCGCTGGTGCAGTTCGCGGTGCTGTACCGCAACGGCCAGAAGGCCTCGATGTCCACCCGTTCGGGTGACTTCGTGACGCTGCGCGAACTGCGCCGCGAGGTCGGCAACGACGCCTGCCGCTTCTTCTACGTGCTGCGCAAGAGCGACCAGCATCTCGACTTCGATCTCGACCTG
>JBFHJY010000186.1:0-4473 GCA_041595655.1 Azoarcus sp. | reverse complement strand
CGTGCCACGCGGCAAGGTTGTGGCGATCATGGGCGGCAGCGGCTGCGGCAAGACCACGCTGTTACGGCTGATCGGCGGCCAGCTCAAGGCGAATGCCGGGCGAGTCACGGTCGACGGCGAGGATCTGCAGAGCACCAGCCGCGACCGCATGTACGAGTTGCGCCGTTGCATGGGCATGCTGTTCCAGTTCGGTGCGCTGTTTACCGACATGTCGGTATTCGAGAACGTCGCCTTTCCGCTGCGCGAGCATACCGATCTGCCGCCTGAGCTGATCGAGAGCCTGGTGCTGATGAAGCTCAACGCCGTCGGTCTGCGGGCGGCGGCACAGCTCGAGCCGTCCGAACTGTCGGGCGGCATGGCACGCCGTGTTGCACTGGCCCGTGCCATTGCGCTCGATCCGATGCTGATCCTGTACGACGAACCCTTTGCCGGTCTCGACCCGATTTCGCTGGGCATCGTCGGCCAGTTGATCCGCAAGCTCAATGATGCTCTGGGTGCCAGTTCCGTGATGGTCACGCATGACGTGCACGAATCGCTGTCGATCGTCGATTACGTGTATTTCGTCTCGGACGGCAGGGTCGTCGCTGAAGGTACGCCGGACGAGATTCGCGCCTCCGCCGATCCCTTCGTGCATCAGTTCGTGCATGCCGAGGCCGACGGCCCCGTGCCGTTTCACATGGCGGCGCCGCCGATCCGCGAAGCCCTGCTGGGCGGGAGGGGCGCATGAGCGGTCCGCTGCCTGCCGTGCGTCGTCTCGGCAACATGGTGACCGAAGGCGTGTGGCGTCTCGGCTTCGCCGCCCGCTTTTTCATGCTGGTGCTGCTGTACTCGGGGCAGTCCCTGCGCCGCGTGCATCTGACCATTCGCGAGGTCTATTTCAGCGGCGTGCTGTCGCTGTTGATCATCGTCGTGTCCGGCCTGTTCGTCGGTCTGGTGCTGGGGCTGCAGGGCTATGAGACGCTGCAGCGCTTCGGGTCGGGCGACGCGCTGGGGGTGCTGGTGGCGCTGTCGCTGACGCGCGAACTGGGTCCGGTGGTGGCCGGACTGCTGTTCGCCAGCCGCGCCGGTTCGGCCGTGACGGCCGAGGTCGGCCTGATGAAGACCACCGAGCAGCTCAAGGCCATGGACATGATGGCCGTCAATCCGATCGCCCGGGTGGTGGCGCCGCGCTTCTGGGGCGGGGTGATCGCCATGCCGTTGCTGTCTGCCATCTTCACGGCGATGGGCATCTTCGGCGGCTGGCTGATCGGCGTGGTCGTCATCGGTGTCGATTCCGGGGCGTTCTGGTCGCAGATGCAGGCGGCGGTGGATTTCCGCTACGACATCATGAACGGCGTCATCAAGAGCGTGGTGTTCGGCGTGGCGGTGTCGTTGATCGCGGTGTTCGAAGGCTACGACTGCCATCCCACCGCCGAGGGGATTTCGCGCGCCATCACGCGCACCGTGGTGAGTTCGGCGCTGGCCATTCTCGCACTCGATTTCGTACTCACTTCATTCATGTTCCGGGGGACGTCATGAGCCGTACCACGCTCGACCTGTGGGTCGGGATCTTCGTTGTCATCGGCATCGGCGCACTGTTCTTCCTCGCGCTGCGCGTGGGGAATGTCTCGAGCGTGGATCTGACCGATGCCTATACCGTGCGTGGTCAGTTCGACAATATCGGCGGACTGAAGGTGCGCGCGCCGGTCAAGAGCGCAGGCGTGGTGGTCGGGCGGGTCAATGCCATCCGCTTCGATACCGGCAGTTACCGTGCAGTCGTGGAAATGAGCATCGCGCGCGAGTTCGAGTTTCCGCGCGACACCATTGCGTCGATCCTGACCTCCGGCCTGCTCGGCGAGCAGTACATCGGACTCGATCCGGGTGGCGACGTCGAGAACCTCGAGGACAACGAGATGCTGCAGATCACGCAGTCCGCAATCGTGCTCGAGAAGCTGATCGGACAGTTCCTGTTCGACCGCGCGGGCGCCGCCAGGGAATGATGCGGCCCTCGCGCCGCCCAAAACGACAGGAAAGAATCATGGCCAATCCATTTTTCAAGCGTGCATCGGTCCTCTTTCTGGCCGCGCTGATGCTCGTCATGACCGGCTGCGCATCGACCGTGCGCAACCCGGATGACCCGCTCGAGGGCTACAACCGCGCCGTGTTCAGCTTCAACGAAGGCGTCGACAAGGCCGTCGTCAAGCCAGCGGCGCAGGCCTATGAAACGGTGCTGCCGCAGCTGGTGCGCACCGGCATCGGCAATGTCTTCCGCAACCTCGGCGACGTGTGGGTCGGTGTCAACAACCTGCTGCAGGGCAAGCCCGGTGACGGCATGTCCGACCTGATGCGGTTTGCCATGAACTCCACCTTCGGCATTCTCGGCATCTTCGACGTTGCCAGCGAGATGGGGCTGCAGAGGCATGACGAGGACTTCGGTCAGACCCTGGCGGTGTGGGGCGTCGGAGAGGGGGCGTATTTTGTCGTGCCCTTCCTCGGTCCGCGCACGGTGCGCGATGCGGCGGTTCTGCCGCTCGACATGCGCGGCAACAGTCTGGTACAGATCGATCACGTGCCGACGCGCAATACTGTGCTGGCCACGCGCGTGGTGCATGTCCGCTCGGTCCTGCTCGGCACGGATCGTACGCTCGATGATCAGCTCGACAAGTACGCCTTCGTGCGCGACGCCTACCTGCAGAACCGTCGCTACAAGGTGTATGACGGGAATCCGCCGGTCGAGTACGAGGATTTCGACAGCAACGGCAATGCTTCGCGCAACGTGCCGCACTACGAGACTTACGCCGATGCGATCGCGCTGGCGGCCGTCGGCCGCATGGAGTTCGTCGACCTGACGGCTGACAGCGCCGGGTCGGCCCACTGGACTACGAGGTGATTGCCATGAAGAACCTGATCATTGCCCTGTGCCTGACGGCCATCACGACCCTCGCTTCGGCCACCGTGCCGACGGACAAGCCGGACGCGCTCGTCAAGGCCTTGACCGAGGAAGTGCTGGAAGTGCTGCGCAACGATGACAAGTTGCGCAACGGGGATGCCAGTCGGGCGGTGGAGAGCATCGAGCAGATCGTGCTGCCGCATTTCGATCTGCGTCGCATGACCATGCTGGCCGTTGGCCGCGACTGGCGCAATGCCAGCGAAGAGCAGCGCGAAAGGCTGGTCCAGTCGTTCTACCAGATGCTGGTGCGCACCTATTCCAACGCGCTGACCGAGTACCGCAACCAGACCGTCGGCTTCCGTCCGCTGCGCATGAGCCCGGAAGATCGAACGGTGCGCGTGCAGACCGAGGTCCATCAGCCCGGCGGGCAGCCCGTGCAGGTCGATTACATGATGGAAAGGAGCGGTGAAGGCTGGAAGGTGTTCGATGTCGTGATCGCCGGCGTGAGCCTGGTGACCAACTATCGCGGCACCTTTGCGCAGGAGATCCGTGCCAACGGCATCGACGGACTGATCCGCGCGCTGGAGACTCGCGGCGACGATTTCGCCAAGGGCGCAGTGGCAGACAAGTCGTGATGGCGGATGTGGCGGACAGAGTCTTCAAGCCGAGCGGTGCCTTGACGATGCAAACGGCCGGCTCGCTTCTCGCCGAGGGGCGGGCGCTGGCTGCGGGCGGCAATCTGGTGATCGACTTTGCTGCAGTCACCGAGTCTGACTCGGCGGCACTGGCCTTGCTGCTGGACTGGATGCGCACCTGTGCGCAGGCCGGCGGTCGGGTGGCGGTGCGTTCACTGCCGGCAAGCCTGACCAGTCTCGCCCAGCTGTATGGCGTGGACGAACTGCTGCCGCAGGACGAGGCGGCAGAGAGGTCCTGATGTCGGTTCCTGCACTCAATATCGAAGAGGTCACCAAGCAGTACGGTGACCTGCAGGCGCTAGATGGCGTCAGTTTCGAGGTGACGCAAGGCGAGTTCTTCGGTCTGCTCGGACCGAATGGTGCCGGCAAGACCACGCTGATCTCGGCCCTGTCGGGCCTGGTGCGTCCGACTTCCGGGCGGCTGGCCGTGATGGGCCACGACGTCGTCACCGACTATCGCAATGCGCGCATGAGGCTCGGCGTGGTGCCGCAGGAGCTGGTGTTCGATCCCTTCTTCTCGGTACGCGAGCTGCTGCGCATCCAGTCCGGCTATTTCGGTCTCGTGCACAACGATGACTGGATCGACGAGATCCTGCACAACCTGGATCTGTTGCCCAAGGCCGAGGCCAACATGCGCTCCCTGTCGGGCGGCAAGAAGCGCCGCGTGCTGGTCGCGCAGGCGCTGGTGCATCGTCCGCCGGTGATCGTGCTCGACGAACCGACTGCCGGTGTCGATGTGGAGCTGCGGCAGGGGCTGTGGCAGTTCATCCGCAAGCTCAACCGCGACGGTCATACCATCGTACTGACCACGCACTATCTGGAAGAGGCGGAAGCCCTGTGCGGGCGCATCGCCATGCTCAAGGGTGGGCGGGTCGTCGCGCTTGATCGCACGCGTGCGCTGCTCGAGCG
>JBFHJY010000185.1:0-4533 GCA_041595655.1 Azoarcus sp. | reverse complement strand
GGCGCTGGCGGTGTCGCTGGAGGAGCTCGGCATCAAGAACGGCAACGCCAAAGCCAAGATCCTCGCCAGAACGCTGGACGAAGCCACCGGCAAGTTGCTCGATCTGGACAAGTCGCCCTCACGCCGCACCGGCGAACTGGACAACCGCGGCAGCCAGTTCTACCTGACCCTGTACTGGGCGCAAGCGCTGGCAGCGCAGAGCGAGGACGCCGAACTGGCCGCCTTCTTCGCTCCGCTGGCGAAGGCACTGGAAGAGGGGGAGCAGCGCATCGTCGCCGAACTGAAGGAGGTGCAGGGCAAGGCGGTGGATATCGGTGGCTACTATCATGTGGATGCGGCCAAGTGCCGGGCGGTGATGTGTCCCAGCAGCACCTTCAATACCGTGCTGTCCGCGGTGGGGGCCTGAGGCGCCATGCCATGAGCAGGAGGGATGGGATGCCCTGACGAGGGGCGCTCCCCTGCCGCAAGAAACGCCGGGCTGGTCCCGGCGTTTCCCTTTTCTGTGTTCCCCTATTTTGCCGGCGGCAGCCTCGCCGGTATTTCAGGGCGAACCGAAACGCAGTCAGGCCAAGGCGCTGCGGCCGCTCAGCAAGAATTCCTGCGCAGGGACAGACGTCGCCGGCCGGCGGTCGCCGAGGCGCGGCAGCGTGTCCGATGCGCACAGCAGGAGCGGGCTGCGGTGAAAGCCGGTTCCGACGGACAAAAAAATAGCCACGGCATGCCGTGGCTATTTGATGTTGCGCGGTACGCCGGTCAGGCCGTTGCGGTGCGCGGGATGTGGTGCTGGTGCGCGAACACGCGCTGGGCGGCGGTGATGGCTGCGCCCTGTTCGACCTGGATGCCGTTGGCGTCGAGCACCATCTCCATGGCGGAGAGCGCGCCGAGCACGTTTTCCTCGCGAGCCGAGTAGCCCATCAGGCCGAAACGCCAGATCTTGCCGGCCAGCGGGCCGAGGCCGGCGCCGATCTCGACCGAGTACTCGTCGAGCAGGGTCTGGCGTACCAGCTTGTCATCCACGCCTTCCGGGACCCACACCGCGTTCATCTGCGGCAGGCGGGCGCCTTCGGCCACGACGAACTTCAGGCCGAGCGTGTCGAGACCGGCCTTGAGCGCCTCGTGGTGGCGCTGGTGGCGCGCCCAGGCGTGCTCCAGGCCTTCGGCCGCCAGCAGTCGCAGGGCTTCGTGCAGGCCGTACAGGCTGTTACCCGGCGCAGTGTGGTGGTAGGTGCGCTGACCGGCGCTCCAGTAGTCGAGCACCAGGTTCAGGTCCATGAACCAGCTCTGCACCCGCGTCTTGCGTGCCTTGAGCTTGGCGATGGCACGATCGGAGAAGGTCACCGGCGACAGGCCGGGGGTGCACGACAGGCACTTCTGCGTGGCCGAATACACCGCGTCGGCACCCCAGGCGTCGACCAGCACCGGCGTGCCGGCGAGCGAGGTGACGGTGTCGACGATGGTCAGCGCGTCGTATTTGCGCGCGATGTCGCACAGCGTCTGGGCATCGGATTGTGCGCCGGTCGAGGTCTCGGCATGGACGAAAGCCACAACGGACACGCCGGGGTTGGCCTTGAGGGCGTCCTCAAGCTTCTGCGGATCGACCGGCTTGCCCCAGTCTTCCTCGACGATGATGGCGGTGCCGCCGCAGCGTTCGACGTTCTCGATCATGCGGCCGCCGAACACGCCGTTGCGGCAGACGATGACCTTGTCACCCGGCTCGACGAGGTTCACGAAGCACGCTTCCATGCCGACCGAGCCGGGGCCCGACATCGGGAAGGTGAGCGCGTTCTTGGTCTGGAAGGCATAACGCATCAGCGTCTTGAGCTCTTCCATCATGGTGACGAAGATCGGATCCAGATAACCGATGACGTCCTGCGCGAGGGCCGACTTCACCTGCGGGTGCAGGTCGGACGGGCCGGGGCCGAGCAGGATGCGGTGCGGCGGATGGAAGGAATCGATGTCGAGCGTGGGCTGGACGGCGAGGGACAAGGCGGCACCTCGAAGGTGGTTCGTGAAAGGGGATGATTATAGCAGTTGACGCAGAGTTTCGTTCGTGGCGGGCCGCTGATTTTTGCCGGCCCCACCGGGTTCAGCCGCCCGGGCCGCTGTGCGCCGACAGGAACGCCCGGAAGTCGTCGGCGCGCAGCGGTTTGCTGATGAGGTAGCCCTGCAGTGCATCGCAATCTTGCGCCCGCAGGAAGGCAGCCTGTTCGGCCTGCTCGACCCCTTCGGCGATCGTGATCATGTCCAGGCTGTGGGCCATCTGGATGATGGCGGTGACGATGGCCCGGTCGTTGCGGTCCGTCTCGACGTCACGCACGAAGGACTGGTCGATCTTCAGCTTGTGTACGGCAAAGCGTTTCAGATGGCTCATCGACGAATAGCCGGTGCCGAAATCGTCGATGGCCAGCGCGAATCCGGCCTGTGTCAATGCCTGCATGGTCTGCATTGCCTGCTCCGGATGTTGTAGGGCGATGGCTTCGGTCAGTTCGAGTTCGATGTCTGCCGGCTCGACGCCTTCAGCGCGCACGGCGCCGATCAGGCTGTCGACCAGGTCGCTGCGGCCGAACTGTGCTGCCGACAGGTTGACCGCAATGGTCAGGCCGTTCAGCCCGTCATCCCGCCACGTGCGCAAATCGCACGCCGCTGTGCGCAGCACCCAGTTGCCGATCTGGGCGATCTGTCCGTTGGCCTCGGCAATCGGGATGAACTCGGTCGGCGAGACTTCCCCCCATTCCGGGCTGGTCCAGCGCAGCAGCGCTTCGGCGCCGATGATGCGCTGGCTGTGCAGACATTGCTGTGGCTGATACACCAGGTGCAGTTCCCCGCGCTCGATGGCGCCGTGCAGCGAGGCCGCCAGCGAGAGAGCGCGCGCGGTGGTCTGCTGCATTTCCGGGGAGAAGAAGCGGAAGCCGTTGCGCCCTTCCTGCTTGACGCGGTACATCGCCGCTTCCGCCTTGGCCAGCAAGGCCTCCAGCTCTTCGTCGTCAGCCGGGAACATGGCCAGGCCGATCGAGCCTCTGACGATCAGGTTGCGATCGGGCAACAGAATCGGTTGCTCGAGTGTGGCGAGCAGCCCGGCGGCCTCGTGCACGGCTTGGTCGTCACGCACGTCGGGCAGCAGGAACAGGAAGTCGTCGCCCGACTGCCGCGACAGGGTTGCATCCTCGCCCAGCGTCTCGCGCAGCCTGTGGGCGACTTCGCGCAGCAGCGCGTCGCCGATGGTGTGGCCGAGTGAGTCATTGATGGACTTGAAATTGTCCAAATCGAGCCACCCCACGGCCATGGTTTCCCCGCGCCGGACAGCCTGTTCGCGTGCGCGCATGAAGCGCTGCAGCAGCAGTTTGCGATTGGGCAGGCCGGTCAGGTGGTCGAAATCCGACAGCTGCTCGATGCGCGCAAGCGTCTCCCTGCGTACCGTGATGTCCTCGATGTGGGAGATGTAGTGCAGCAGGGTGCCGTCGGCGCTGCGCAGGGCGTAAATCGTGGTTGCTGCAATGAATTCGCTGCCGTCCTTGCGGCGGTTGATGAACTCTCCCTGCCAGGCTTCGCCGCGCGTCAGATGCGCCCACATCTCGGCATAGGTGGTGGCGGATGTGCGCCCCGATCCGAGGAAGCGCGGGTTGCGGCCGAGGGCTTCTTCTTCGCTGTAGCCGGTCAGTTCGCTGAAGGCGCGATTGACGTACTCGATGCGGGAGTCCGCGTCCGTGATCACCAGGGGGAAAGGGCTTTCCGACACTGTCGTGGACAGGCGCAGGATGGTGTCCTTCTGGCGCCGTCGATTCAGGTTCTGCCACAGTGCGTCGCCCAGAACCTCCAGCAGACGCAGATCCTGCGCGGTGTACAGCTTCTCCTTGTCGGCCAGGCACAGCAGCAGGCGTGGGCGGTACTCATCCCAGGTCGGGACCAGCACCGCGCGTTGTTGAGCCGAGTACAGAGGCGACAGGCAGGGCGGCAGGTTCTCCAGTTCGTCACGGCGCAACACGCGTGGTTCCCGCGTCAGCAGGACTTCGCTGGCGAGGCCGGCGTCCGAGATCCTGCACGGCTCGTGTGCGGGGCCCGGCATCCGCGGCGTGCGCAGCATCAGGCTCTGGCCGTCAAGGCTGACCGTGAGGATCGCCGCAAAGGAACTGCCGGTCAGTTCTTGCAGGTGACGCGCACCAAGCTCCAGCAGCGAGTCTTCGCTGCCTCGGCTGGCTTCTTCGGACATCTGCAGCAGCGCGTCGTTCAGATGGGCCTCATGTTCGAGTTCCTGCTCCTGTTCAACGATATGAGTGACCTCGCGGGACAGAACAAGAAAGCGCGCCGGCGTGTGCTCGTCGATCTCGAGCCGGGATACCGACAGCTCGAAATGCCGCACTCCACCGTCCTGCGGCAGGGAGAAACGGACGTCGTGTGCGCTGCCCACCAGGGCTGCGCTCTCGATGGCGCGCATGACGCATTCGGCGGCGTCCGGCGGGAGAACTTCGCGGACGCTGCGGCCGATGAGTTGTGCCGGTGTGCCGACCAGCTGACGCGGGTTATTGACATGCAGCG
>JBFHJY010000184.1:0-4576 GCA_041595655.1 Azoarcus sp. | reverse complement strand
GGGCTGGTGCTGACCAAGCTCGACGGCACGGCCAAGGGCGGCATCGTCGCTGCCGTCGCGCGCCAGCATCCGAAGCCCCTGCGCTTCATCGGCGTGGGCGAGGGGATCGATGACCTGCAGCCCTTCCGCACCAAGGAATTCGTCGACGCGCTGTTCGCACGCGGTTCGGCCGCATGATCGTCTTCGATCAGGTCGTCAAGCGCTACCCGGGCGGCTACGTCGGCCTCGGTGGCGTCAGTTTCACCATCCGGCACGGCGAACTGGTGGTGCTGTCCGGCCATTCCGGTGCCGGCAAGAGCACGCTGCTGAAGATGATTCCTGCCATCGAGCGACCGACTTCCGGTGTGGTCAGCATCAACGGACAGGACGTGTCGCGCCTGCGCGCATCGGCCATTCCCTACCTGCGCCGCAATCTCGGCCTGGTGCTGCAGGAAAGTCGCCTGCTGTTCGACCGCAACGTGTTCGACAACGTCATGTTGCCGCTGGTCATTACCGGTCACCCGCCGCGTGACGCGGCGCGCCGCGCGGCTGCCGCGCTCGAGCGGGTCGGACTGGCCGGGCGTGAGCGCGAAATGCCGGCCGGCCTGTCCGGTGGCGAGCAGCAGCGCGTGGCGATCGCGCGCGCCATCGTCAATCGCCCGTCCATCCTGATCGCCGACGAACCGACCGCGCATCTGGATGCGGCCTACGCGCGCGAGATCGCCGCGTTGTTCAAGTCCTTCAACGAAGCCGGCGTGACCATCATCGTGTCCACGCACGACGAGCGCCTGTTCATGGAATGGCGCCCGCGTCGTCTGGTGCTCGGCAGGGGCACGCTGGTCCGGGATCTCGCCGCATGAAGAACTGGCTCTACCTGCATTCCCACGCCATCGGCATCGCCGTGCGGCGGCTGCTGCGCCAGCCGGTCGGCACCTTGCTGTCGGCGTTGGTGGTGGGCATTGCGCTGTCACTGCCGGCAGCCGGCTATCTGTTGCTCGACAACGTCGCTTCGCTCGCGCGGGGCGTGTCGGGCTCGCCCGAAATCAGCGTGTTCCTGTCCGACCAAGCCTTGCCGGCCGAAATCGCGGCGATGGAAAAGCGCCTTGGGGCTGATGAAGATGTGACGAGCTATGTCTTCGTGCCGCGCGACGAGGCACTGCGTCAGCTTGAACGCAGCGGGCTGGGGGATGTACTGGGTGGTTTGGCGGCCAATCCGCTCCCCGACGCCTTCGTGATCAGTCCCGCGGCGGCCGACCCTGCGCTGTACCAGACGCTGCTGGCGCGCTTTGGCGAGTGGGAAAAGGTCGAGCATGTACAGCTCGATTCGGCCTGGGTCGAGCGCCTGCATGCCCTGCTGGAACTGGGCAAGTCGGCCGTGCTGCTGCTCACGCTGCTGCTCGGCATCGCGCTGGTGATCGTCACCTTCAACACCATCCGGTTGCAGATCCTGACGCAGCGCCACGAGATCGACGTGAGCCGCCTGCTCGGCGCGACCGACCCCTTCATCCGCCGCCCGTTCTACTGGTTCGGCAGCCTGCAGGGCCTGCTTGGTGGCGTCGTGGCGTTGGCCACGGTGTGGCTGGCCGTGCATGCACTTGCGCCGCCGATCGAGGAACTGGCGGCCACCTACGGCGCGGTGTTTGCGCTGTCCGGCCCGGGGCTGCTCGACAGCGCCGCGTTGCTGGCCTTCGCAGCCCTTCTCGGCTGGTGCGGCAGCGACCTGTCGGTGCGCCGCCACCTGCGCGAAAAGCTCAGCTGATCAGCGGCTGCGTTCCTCGCGCAGCAAGGCCACTTCTTCGCGCAGGGTGCGCAACTGCTCCATCACCTGCTCATGCTCGGTCTTGACCAGGGCGCGCGTTTCCTCGCCCTCAATGTGGTCAGTGGTGTTCATGGCGTCGACGATGATGGCGATGAACAGGTTCAGCACCGCGAAGGTCGTCAGCAGGATGAACACCACGAAGAATATCCACGCGTAGGGATGGACCTCCATCACCGGTCGTACGATGCCCATCGACCAGGATTCCAGCGTCATCACCTGGAACAGCGTGTAGAACGACGCGCCGACACTGCCGAACCACTCCGGGAAGTCGGCTGAGAACAGTTTGGTGGACATCACCGCCGCGACGTAGAACACCAGCAGCAGCAGGGTCAGTACCGAGGTCATGCCGGGAATGGAATGCAGCAGCGCGTTGACCACCTTGCGCATCGAGGGCACCACCGACACCAGGCGCAGCGCCCGCAGGATGCGCAGCGAACGCAGCACGGACAAGCCTTCGCCGGTCGGCAGCAAGGTCACGGCTACGACCAGGAAATCGAACACGTTCCAGCCGCTGCGGAAGAAGTTGTGGCGATACACCACCAGCTTGAGCGCGATCTCGACGACGAAGACGGCGAGCGCGGCTCGATCGAGCAGCACCAGCAGGCCGCCTGCCGAGGCCATGGCGGAGGCGGAAGTCTCCAGTCCGAGCGTGATCGCGTTGATCACGATGACGGCGATAACGAAGTTCTGGAAGCGGTTCGATTCGACGATGCGTTTGAGGGCGTCCATTGCAGCTCGAGAGAATGAAAATGGTGAGCGATTCTATGTCAGGGCGGCGGACGGGATTGCAAGCATGCGCGCCGGGGAGGGCAAATCGGCCGTAGACCAGTACACTTGGCCCATCCTCCGGAGGTGGCAGATGAGCAGTGACGAAACCTTCATGCAGGCCGCGCTCGAGCAGGCGCGCCTGGCCGGGCAGTGCGGTGAAGTGCCGGTGGGCGCGGTGGTGGTGTGCGGCGGTGAGATCGTCGGGCGCGGCTTCAACCAGCCGATCCGCGGCAACGACCCCACCGCGCACGCCGAGGTGATGGCGTTGCGTGATGCCGGCGCACGCCTGGGCAATTACCGGCTGCCCGGCTGCACGCTGTACGTGACGCTGGAGCCGTGCGCGATGTGCTCGGGCGCGATCATGCACGCGCGCGTGGCCCGTGTGGTGTTCGGTGCGCGTGATCCCAAGACCGGCGTAGCCGGCAGCGTGATCGACCTGTATGCCGAGAAGCGCCTCAACCACCACGCCGAGATCGTCGGCGGGGTGCTGGCGGAGGAGTGCGGGCAGCTGCTCAGCGGCTTCTTCGCCGCGCGGCGCAACAGAACGCAGGTGGCCTGATGCGGATCGAGATCAGCATTGCGGAGCAGACCTTGCGCCTGTTCGATGAGGGCGGAGCCTGTCTGCGCATCTGGTCCGTGTCGACGGCTGCCAATGGCGCTGGGGAGCGGGAGGGCAGCGGCTGCACACCGCGCGGGCGGCATGTGGTCCGCGCACGCATCGGCGCTGGCGCGCCGCCCGGTGCGGTATTCCGTGGGCGACGGCCGACCGGAGAGGTGTGGTCGCCGGAGCTGGCGGCGCAGCATCCCGAACGCGACTGGATCCTCAGCCGCATCCTGTGGCTGTCGGGCTGCGAGCCGGGTTTCAACCGGCTCGGCGAGGTCGACACCATGCGCCGCTATATCTACATCCACGGCACGCCCAACGACCAGCCCATGGGCGTGCCGCTGTCGCATGGCTGCGTGCGCATGCGCAACGCCGACGTGATCGAGTTGTTCGAGCGTGTGCCGGTCGGCACCGAAGTCCTCATTCATGCATGAGGTGCAGCTGTCGCTGTGCGACTGGGTGCAGGCCGAGTCGCGCGTGATGCCGCTGCGCATCGAAGTCTTCGTGCGCGAGCAGGGTGTGCCGCTGGAGATGGAGCGCGACGAATTCGATCCTGTATCACTGCATGCGGTGTGCACGGTCGGTGGCGAGGTGATCGGCACCGGCCGGCTGCTGCCGGACGGCCACATCGGACGGCTGGCGGTTGCCAGAGACAGGCGTGGCCATGGCGTGGGTGGGCGCATGCTGCAGGCGCTGGTGGCCGAGGCGGCCCGCCGCGGCCTCGCCGAAGTGGTGCTGCATGCACAGGTTCAGGCCGAGGCCTTCTACGCGCGGCATGGGTTCGTGGCCGATGGGCCGGTGTTTGACGAGGTCGGCATTGCACACCGGTTGATGCGGCGGGAATTGCGGATAGGTGATCGGTAGGTCACGCTGAGCGTAGCGAATTGCGACGACGGTGCGCGGTTCTGGCGCATGTCGCATTTTGTCATTGGCTCGACGCGACCTACTTCGTCGATGCGGTGTCGTTCCGGTCCTCGTCCTGCGGCGGCAGGGTGACGTGAAAGCTGTGGCTGGCTTCGCCGGCGAGTTCGGCGTTTTCGTTCCAGGTCCATTCGCTCAGGCGTGCAGCGCCGTCGCGGCGCACGAACAGCAGCGTTGAGGAGCGTGTGCCATAACCCGGCGCCCGCACGAACACCGGAGACATCAGGCGTTCCCATTCGAGGCTCAGGCCGGTCGAGGGCAGTTTCTGATCCGGAGCGGGCTGATCATCGAGCAGCAGGTCGAGAAAGGCGTCATCGACCTGCGGGCCGTTCAGGGCGGCGATGAAGCGTTGCCGCGCCACTTCGACCTTGGGCCAGGGCGTGTCGAGCAGGTGGTTGGACAAGGCATACACGCCGGGCTCGAGCATGCGCGTGCGGCCTGCGGCGCTCTCATGAATGCCGAGGCTGCGCCCGTCGCTGACGAAG
>JBFHJY010000183.1:0-4595 GCA_041595655.1 Azoarcus sp. | reverse complement strand
GCCTCCGCCTGTAAACCGGTGAGCGTTCTCAGACCGCCGATGTCAGCTGATCCAGAATCGCAGGATTCTCAAGCGTGCTCGTATCCTGCGTGATTTCTTCGCCCGTCGCAAGCTGTCTGAGCAGTCGACGCCTGATCTTGCCCGAACGTGTCTTGGGCAGGTTGTCGCCGAAGCGGATGTCCTTGGGACGCGCGATCGGGCCGATCTCCTTGCCGACCCACTGCTGCAGCGTCTTGACCATTTCCTTGGCGGCCTCGCCGGTCGGGCGCGCACCCTTGAGCACGACGAAGGCGACGATCGCCTCGCCGGTGACGTCGTCGGGTTTGCCGACCACTGCCGCTTCGGCCACGTCCTCGTGCGCGACCAGCGCGGACTCGATCTCCATCGTGCCCATGCGGTGGCCCGAGACATTGAGCACGTCGTCGATGCGGCCGGTGATGGTGAAGTAGCCGGTGTCGCGGTCACGCGTCGCGCCGTCACCGGCCAGATACAGCTTGCCCTTGAAGTCTTCCGGGAAGTAGGTCTTGCGGAAGCGCTCCGGGTCGTTCCAGATGGTGCGGATCATCGACGGCCACGGACGCTTGACGACGAGGATGCCGCCCTGCCCGTTCGGCACTTCGGTACCGGTCTCATCGACGATCACGGCCTGGATGCCCGGGAACGGCAGCGTGCACGAGCCCGGCACCATCGGCGTGGCGCCCGGCAGCGGCGTGATCATGTGCGCGCCGGTCTCGGTCTGCCACCAGGTGTCGACGACCGGACAGCGGCTGCCGCCGACGTTCTCGTAGTACCACTCCCAGGCGGCCGGGTTGATCGGTTCGCCCACCGTGCCGAGGATGCGCAGGCTGGACAGGTCGTATTTCTTCGGCGCGCAGTCCGGGTTGTTCTCGGACGCCTTGATGAGCGAACGGATGGCCGTCGGCGCGGTGTAGAAGATCGTGACCTTGTGGTCCTGGATCATGCGCCAGAAACGGCCGGCATCCGGGTACGTCGGCACACCCTCGAACACGATCTGCGTCGCGCCGCAGGACAGCGGGCCGTAGCAGACGTAGGTGTGGCCGGTGACCCAGCCGATGTCGGCGGTGCACCAGAAGACGTCATCGGGCTTGATGTCGAAGGTGTAGTTCATCGACATCGTCGCCTGCAGCAGGTAACCACCCGACGAGTGCTGCACGCCCTTGGGCTTGCCGGTGGAACCGGAGGTGTACAGGATGTACAGCGGATGTTCGGACTCGACCCATTCCGGCTCGCAGCTTTCGCTCTGCCCTTCGACGACGTCGTGCATCCAGCGGTCGCGCCCCTCGACCATGGTCACGTCCATGCCGGTACGCTTGAGGACGATGACGTTCTGCACGGTCCTGGCGGCATCGGAATCGAGCGCTTCGTCGGCAATGGCCTTCAGCGGCAGCGCCTTGCCACCGCGGAACTGGCCGTCGGAGGTGATCAGCGCCACCGCGCCGGCATCCTCGATGCGGTCACGCAAGGCATGCGCCGAAAAGCCGCCGAACACCACCGAGTGGGTGGCACCGATGCGCGCACAGGCCTGCATCGCGACGATGCCCTCGACCGACATCGGCAGATAGATGACGACACGGTCGCCCTTCTTCACACCCATGCCGCGCAGCGCGTTGGCAAACCGGCACACGCGGGCCAGCAGTTCCGAATAGCTGACCCGGCTGACCTTGCCGTCGTCGGATTCGAAGATGATCGCGGTCTTGTCGCCCAGCCCGCGCTCCACGTTGCGGTCCAGGCAGTTGTGCGACACGTTCAGTTTGCCGTCGGCAAACCACTTGTAGAACGGCGCGCCACTTTCATCGAGCACCTGGGTGAAAGGCGTCTGCCAGTCGAGCAGCTCACGCGCATGACGCGCCCAGAACCCTTCGTAATCCCGCTCGGCCTCGGCACACAGCGCACGGTAGGCCTCCATGCCCGACACCGTCGCGCGCCCGACCGCTTCGGGGGACGGTTGATAGATCCGGGCTTGCTGTTCGCTCGACATGTTGTCGTCTCCTCAGTATCTGTTTCGTGCTGAATCCGCTGGCTTCTGTCGGTGCGGTTTCCGATCCGGCGGGCCACCATTTAAAGTCATAGGTCTTACACAAGACTTACTGGTAACCGCCCTGCAACTCGGTTGTGCGCCAATCATACCGCGCCGACAGGCGCTGGTAGAATCCCGATCTGCCAACCCAGTGCCGGAGAAGCAACATGACCGTCATCCGTCAGGACGACCTGATCCAGTCGATTGCCGACGCCTTCCAGTACATCAGCTACTACCACCCGCTCGATTACATCCGCGCGCTGGGTGAGGCCTGGGAGCGCGAGCAGAGCCCGGCCGCCAAGGACGCCATCGCGCAGATCCTCACCAATTCGCGCATGTGCGCCGAGGGCCACCGCCCGATCTGCCAGGATACGGGCATCGCCGTGGTGTTCCTGAAGATCGGCATGAACGTGCGCTGGGACGCCACGCTGAGCCTGCAGGAGATGATCGATGAGGGCGTGCGCCGGGCCTACAACCACCCGGACAACAAGCTGCGCGCCTCGGTGCTGCTCGACCCGGCCGGCGCGCGCCGCAACTCGAAGGACAACACGCCCGCCGTGGTGCATGTCGAGATGGTCCCGGGCGACCATCTGGAAGTGATCTGTGCCGCCAAGGGCGGCGGCTCCGAGAACAAGTCCAAACTCGCCATGCTCAATCCGTCCGACTCCATCGTCGACTGGGTGCTCGAGACGCTGCCGACCATGGGCGCCGGCTGGTGTCCGCCGGGCATCCTCGGCATCGGCATCGGCGGCACGCCCGAAAAGGCCATGCTGATGGCCAAGGAATCGCTGATGGCGCCGTGTGACATCCACGAACTGCGGGAAAAGGCCGCCTCGGGTGCGCAACTCACGCGCATCGAGGACCTGCGTCTGGAACTGATGGACAAGGTCAATGCGCTGGGCATCGGCGCACAGGGCCTGGGCGGACTCACCACCGTGCTTGACGTCAAGATCCTCGACTACCCCACCCACGCCGCCAGCCTGCCGGTGGCGATGATCCCCAACTGCGCGGCCACGCGTCACGTGCATTTTCATCTGGACGGCTCCGGCCCCGCGCATCTGGAAACCCCGAAGCTCGAGGACTGGCCGGCCGTGACCTGGCAGGCCGACACCCAGGTCGCCACGCGGGTCAATCTGGACACGCTGACCAAGGAAGAAGTCGCCTCCTGGAAGCCCGGCCAGGTGCTGCTGCTCAATGGCAAGATGCTCACCGGGCGCGACGCCGCCCACAAGCGCATCGCCGACATGCTCGCCAAAGGCGAGAAGCTGCCGGTAGATTTCACCAACCGCATCATCTACTACGTCGGCCCGGTCGACCCGGTGCGCGACGAAGCCGTCGGCCCCGCCGGCCCCACCACCGCCACGCGCATGGACAAGTTCACGCGCATGATGCTGGAGCAGACCGGCCTGATCGCCATGGTCGGCAAGGCCGAGCGCGGCCCGGCGGCCATCGAGGCCATCCGCGACAATAAGTCTGCCTATCTGATGGCGGTCGGCGGCGCGGCCTATCTGGTCTCGAAGGCCATCAAGACCGCAAAGGTGGTGGGCTTCGAGGATCTCGGCATGGAGGCGATCTACGAGTTCGACGTGGTCGACATGCCGGTCACCGTGGCAGTCGACGCCAACGGCACCAGCGTGCACGAAACCGGCCCGAAGGAATGGGCCGCGAAGATCGCCGGCATTCCGGTCGCGATCGCCTGAGCACAGGCTATAATTGCGCCCTCGCCGCTTTAGCTCAGTTGGTAGAGCAACCGCCTTGTAAGCGGTAGGTCGTCAGTTCGAATCCGACAAGCGGCACCATATAAATCAAGCAGTTACGCCAGCCTCCCGAGGGGCTGGCGTTTTGCTTTATGGCGCAGGCCACCCACCATCGCCTTACCGCCGTGGGTACCGGGATCTCTGCAGCACGCACGAAAACGCCAACCCTTGGGTTGGCGTTCGTCTTTGGCTGAGCGCCCTCAAGTTGCGACGACACTCAGTTCCGCCGCAGCAGCAAGGCCAGTGCAGGCCACAGTGGCACTGCCAGCGCAGCGCCGGCGGCGGCGGAGACACCGAGCAGGGTCAGCCAGTCGAACCAGTAGCCCATCTCGCCCAGCGAAGACTTCGTCAGCCCCGGCAACACGAAGATGGCCGCCACCAGCGTCAGCAGGCCGATGACCAGCGCCGGCGTGAAGGCGCGGCACAGCGCATTGCGCGCGAAGGCCAGCGCGAGGCCGGCCAGCACCACGACCAGCAGCAGCCACCCGAGGACCATCGGCAGCCTGGTCAGCGCCATTTCCCAGAAGATGTTCAAGCCCAGCCAGATCTCGTACATGTCTTTTCTCCTTAAACGCGGCCCTTGGCCACCGCCATGTAGGCGGGCTTGAGCATGTAGCACTTCATCAGCCACGCAAAATAGCTGTCCTGCAGCGGGTCGATGCCCGGCAGGGAAGGCGTGAGGCGGTTCTCGTAGTCGAACTCGACCAGTAGTGCCGCACCCTCGCGAAGCAGCAGCGGGCACGAGGTATAGCCGTCGAACACCTGCGAAGGCTCGCGTCCGGCGATGACGTCGATCGACG
>JBFHJY010000182.1:0-4651 GCA_041595655.1 Azoarcus sp. | reverse complement strand
GCACGGTCTGGTCCACCGGGTCCCAGTTGACGGTGCCGTTCTTGCGGTAGATCACGCCCGTCTCGAACAGGCGGGTGAACAGCCACTGCTCCCAGCGGTAGTACTCCGGTGTGCACGTGGCGAGCTCGCGCGACCAGTCGATGGCAAAACCCAGGCGCTTGAGCTGCGCCTTCATGTATTCGATGTTGGCGTAGGTCCATTTGGCCGGCGGCACGTTGTTCTGGATTGCCGCGTTCTCGGCCGGCATGCCGAAGGCGTCCCAGCCCATCGGCTGCAGCACGTTGAAGCCTTTCATGCGGTGCTGGCGCGCCAGCACGTCGCCGATGGTGTAGTTGCGCACGTGGCCCATGTGCAGCTTGCCCGAGGGGTACGGGAACATGCTCAGGCAGTAGTACTTGGGCTTGTTCGCGTCTTCCGTGACGCGGAACGCGTCGCTGGCCTCCCACTCGTTCTGGGCGGCGGTTTCGATCTCGGCGGGCGTGTATTTGTCCTGCATGGAATGGCGGGCCTGATGGGCGGGAATCAAGCGCATGATTATAGCGTGAAGGCGGGGGCTTCCGGCGTCAGCGGGGCGTTTCTGGGCGATGCGCACGTCTGCGCGCGGCCGGGCGAGCATCGTCCGCGCGCCAAAGGGCGAGGTTGTCCGCAGGTACAATGCGGACAACCCACTGGTGCCCTGTATGTCCGATCTCCTTGCCAACCTCAATACCGAACAACTTCAGGCGGTGACCCTGCCGCCGCAGCACGCGCTGATCCTGGCCGGCGCCGGGTCGGGCAAGACGCGCGTGCTGACCACGCGCATCGCCTGGCTGATCCAGACCGGGCAGGTCGAGCCGGCCGGCATTCTGGCGGTGACCTTCACCAACAAGGCGGCGCGCGAGATGCTGGCGCGGTTGGGCGGCATGCTGCCGATCAATACGCGCGGCATGTGGATCGGCACCTTCCACGGGCTGGCCAACCGGCTGTTGCGTGCGCACTGGCGTGACGCCAACCTGCCGCAGCTGTTCCAGATTCTCGATTCGGCCGATCAGCTTGCGGCGATCAAGCGTCTGCTCAAGACCCTCAACGTCGACGACGAGAAGTTCCCGCCGCGCGAGCTGCAGCACTTCATCAACGGCCAGAAGGAAGCCGGCCTGCGCCCGCAGGCGGTCGAGGCCTGGGACGATTACACGCGTCGGCGCGTGGCCTTGTTTCAGGAGTACGAGACGCAGTGCCAGCGCGAGGGGGTGGTGGATTTCGCCGAGCTGCTGCTGCGCAGCTATGAGCTGCTGGAGCGCAACGAGCCGCTGCGCAAGCATTATCAGCGGCGTTTCCGCCACATCCTCGTGGACGAGTTCCAGGACACCAACAGCCTGCAGTACCGCTGGCTCAAGCAGTTTGCGGACGAGGGGCGCGAGGGTGGTGGGGCGATGTTCTGCGTCGGGGACGACGACCAGTCGATCTACCGTTTTCGCGGTGCGGACGTCGGCAACATGCGCGACTTCGAGCGCGAGTTCCGGGTTGCCAACGTGATCCGGCTGGAGCAGAACTACCGCTCGCACGGCAACATCCTCGATGCGGCCAACGCCATCATCCGCAACAACAGCAACCGGCTCGGCAAGAATCTGTGGACCGAACAGGGTGCGGGCGAGCCGATCCGCGTGTACGAGGGCTTCGCCGATCTGGACGAGGCGCGCTGGCTGGTCGAGGAGATCCAGCAACTGGTGCGCGAGGGCATGAGCCGCTCGGACATCGCGCTGCTGTACCGCTCGAACGCGCAGTCGCGCGTGCTCGAGCATCAGCTGTTCTCGAGCGGCATTCCGTACCGCGTGTACGGCGGCCTGCGCTTCTTCGAGCGACAGGAGATCAAGCACGCGCTGGCCTATCTGCGGCTGATCGCCAACCCGGATGACGACACCTCGTTCTCACGCGTCGTGAACTTTCCGACACGTGGCATCGGAGCGCGCTCGATCGAGGTCCTGACCGACGCGGCGCGCACTTTCAACGGCAGCCTGTACGCCACGGTGCCGCATCTGTCCGGCAAGCCCGGCACGGTGCTGGCCGGTTTCGTGCGCATGATCGAGGACATGCGCCGTGACACGGCCAGGCTCCCGCTGCCGGAGCTGGTCGACCACGTGCTCGACGCGTCCGGCCTGCGTGCGCATTACCGCAATGAAAAGGAAGGGCAGGAGCGGCTGGAGAACCTCGATGAACTGGTCAGCGCCGCCACCAACTTCCTGGCGGAGTTCGGCTTGCCGGAAGAGCCGATGGATCACGCCCTGCTGGCGGATTTCCTTGCCCATGCCTCGCTTGAGGCGGGCGACCACCAGGCCGAGGCCGGCGCCGACGCGGTGCAGCTGATGACCGTCCATTCGGCCAAGGGGCTGGAGTTCGACGTGGTATTCGTCACCGGGCTGGAGGAGGGGCTGTTCCCCCACGAGAACAGCATTCTCGAAGCCGACGGGCTGGAGGAGGAGCGCCGGCTGATGTATGTGGCC
This sequence comes from Azoarcus sp., assembly GCA_041595655.1. Classification (GTDB taxonomy): domain Bacteria; phylum Pseudomonadota; class Gammaproteobacteria; order Burkholderiales; family Rhodocyclaceae; genus Pseudazoarcus. The sequence continues at coordinate 2,174 of JBFHJY010000182.1, read as the reverse complement.
GTCACGCGTGCGCGCCAGCGTCTTTATCTGTCCTTTGCGCAGAGTCGCATGCTGCACGGTCAGTCGCGTTACAACCTGAAGTCGCGCTTCCTCGAGGAAATTCCCGAGACGCTGCTCAAGTGGCTGACGCCCAAGCGTGCTGACCGGATGCCCGGGAGCTCTTATTTCCGGCCGTCCTCCATGCCGGTGCAGGCCCCCGTGCCGCCGCGTCGCAGCGACGACGGAGGCCTGCGTGTCGGGCAGGTGGTCGAGCACGCCAAGTTCGGCCAGGGTGTCATCGTCGCCACGGAAGGGGCCGGATCGGATGCGCGCGTTCAGGTGAATTTCGGCTCGGCCGGAATGAAGTGGCTGCTGCTGTCGGTTGCCAAGCTGCAGGTGTGCTGAGCGGCTGCAACGAGAGGCTGTCCGCATGGGAGTGGGTATGCATCCCGGTTCTCGAAACTGGTTTTCCCGACGAAGCCTGAGATGGCGCTTCGGCATGCTGGCCATGCTGCTCGCCTTGCTCTTCGGGGCGGTCGCAGCGTTCGAGCTGTGGCGGGAGCGTGCAGGACTGGAGCGCGAGCTGCGCGAGGCCACGCAGGCGCTGCGTGTGGGCCTGACCACCACGCTGGAAGCGACCGAGCGCGAAATGCAACACGTTGCCGCACTTATGGCGACCGACCCGGAAGTGCAGTATTTCATGCGCCGTGCGCATGAGGTGGTTGCGCTCGAGGGCGGCGGCGCGGGCGGCACGATGTCCGCCGCGCTGCGCGAGTCCCTGGCCCAGCGCATGGAGCGTCGCAGCGAACAGCACTGGCTCGACGAGTTCCGGTCGCGCCAGATCGAGTTCCATCTGCTGCCCGGAGCCGTCAATTTCCTGCGGCTGCGCGATCCGCAGCGCTTCGGCGATCGGCTCGACGAGGTTCGCCCGCTGGTGGCTTCTGCGCACGCCCTGGACATGCCGGTGTCCGGCTTCGAGGTCGGGCGCATGCACGCCGGCCTGCGGGCGGACCATCCGGTGCGCCTGCCGGGCAGCCTGAACGGGCGTTCGGCGCTGATCGGCAGTGTCGAGGTGGGCGTCGCGCTGCACGATCTGCTGGCACAGGCTTCGGTGCGCTTCGGTGCCGAGTTCGTAACGGCCTTGCCGCGCGAACTCGTCGATGGCGTGATGTGGCCGGATGACGTCCGTGCCCTGCTGCGGTGGAGTGAAAACTGCGACTGCTACATCGACGCGCCTTTCAATCTGCCGGGCGCGAGTCTGCTCGATCACTTGCCGCATCCCGAACGCACGCCACATGACGCTTACCGTCTGGAACAGCTCGACGGTCGCTGGTACGCGGTTACGCGTGTCATGCTGGAGGATTATCGGAACCCCCTTGCGGGCGGCGCAGAGGGGCAGGCAGCTGCGGCCATCCATGTCTTTGCCGACCGCAGTGAACTGGTGGCGGCGTATAGCGCAGAGCGGATCCGGGCGCTGGTTTCCTTGCTGCTGGGGTTCGTCCTGGTGCTCGGGGTATCGTGGGTGATCCTGCGCCGCATCGGGGCGACCGAGGAGGAGCTCGAGTCGGCACGCAGGTTCCGCAGCGCACTGTTCAAGCTGTCACCGGATTCGGTACTGGTCACCGATCGCGAAGGGACGATCGCGGAGGTCAATCCGCGCTTCTGCGAGGTCACCGGCTACGCGCCGCACGAAGTTGTCGGCCGCAATGCGCGCATCCTGCAGTCGGGCAACACGCCGCAGGAAACCTATCGCGATCTGTGGTCGACGCTGCTGGCGGGTGAAGTGTGGCGCGGCGACCTGCAGAACCGGCGCAAGGACGGAAGCCTGTACTGGGAGGCGCATGCCGTCGTCCCGGTGCGCGACAGCCGCGGGGAGATCACGCATTTCATCTCCTTCCAGCGCGACATCAGCGAGCGCCATGACATGGAGCGTGCGCTGGCGGCGAGCGAGCGCCTGTACCGGGGCATCCACGACAACGTGCAGGAGGCGATCTTCCTCGTCCGGGTCGAGGGAGACCACTTCGTGTACGTCGGCAATAATCCGCGCCATGTCGCATCCACCGGCCTTGCCACGGAGCGTCTGCGTGGTGCGCGCCCGCAGGATTTCCTGCCGCCCGAGGTGGCGGAGGCGGTCTGCGCCAATTACCGTCGCTGCGTGACCGAGCGTCAGACCATCCGTTACGAGGAAGAGCTGG
>JBFHJY010000181.1:0-4652 GCA_041595655.1 Azoarcus sp. | reverse complement strand
TCGAACATGTCGGCAGCGGCGGCGACGCGCTGGTGCTGATGCCGACCGGCGGCGGCAAGTCGCTGTGTTACCAGATCCCCGCCCTGATGCGCAGGGGCACCGCCATCGTGGTGTCGCCGCTGATCGCGCTGATGCAGGACCAGGTCAGCGCACTGGTCGAGGCCGGGGTGGCCGCCGCCTATCTCAACTCCAGCCAGAGTCTCGACGAGATGAACGCGGTGAGCCGACAGCTACTCGCCGGCGAGCTGGACCTGCTCTACGTCGCGCCCGAGCGCCTGCTCACCGGTCGCATGCTGGGCACCTTCGAGCGCCTGCACGCGGAAGGCCGCATCGCGCTGTTCGCCATCGACGAGGCGCACTGCGTGTCGCAATGGGGCCACGACTTCCGCCCCGAGTACCTGCAGCTGTCGGTGCTGCACGAGCGCTTTCCCGGCGTACCGCGCATCGCGCTGACCGCCACCGCCGACCCCGAGACGCGCGAGGAGATCGTCGCCCGACTGCAGCTGCAGTCCGCGCGCCGCTTCGTCTCCAGCTTCGACCGCCCCAACATCCGCTATCGCATCGACGACAAGGACAACCCGCGCAACCAGTTGCTGCACTTCATCCGCAGCGACCACCTCGGCGATTCCGGCATCGTGTATTGCCTGTCGCGCCGCAAGGTCGAGGAAACCGCCGCCTGGCTGGTCGAGCAGGGCATCAGCGCCCTGCCCTACCACGCAGGTCTGGGCAACGACGTGCGCGCCGCCAACCAGACCCGCTTCCTGCGCGAGGACGGCATCGTGATGGTGGCCACCATCGCCTTCGGCATGGGCGTGGACAAGCCCGACGTGCGCTTCGTCGCGCATCTCGACCTGCCGCGCTCGATCGAGGGCTACTACCAGGAAACCGGCCGCGCCGGCCGCGACGGGCTGCCGGCCGAGGCCTGGATGGCGTGGGGCGCGCAGGACGTGGTGCAGCAGCGCCGCATGATCGACGAATCCGATGGCAACGAGGATTTCAAGCGTCGCGCCCGCGCACGACTCGATGCGCTGGTGGGGCTGGTCGAAACCGTCGCCTGTCGCCGTCAGCACCTGCTCGCCCACTTCGGCGAGGCCTCCGGCCCCTGCGGCAACTGCGACAACTGCCTCAACCCGCCGCGCACCTGGGACGCCACCGACGCGGCACGCAAGGCGCTGTCCTGCGTCTATCGTACCGGCCAGCGCTTCGGCGCCGGCCACATGATCGACGTGCTGCGCGGCGAACGCACCGACAAGGTCGGCGAATGGCAGCACCACGAGGTCAGCACCTTCGGCATCGGCGCGGAGCTGGACGACAAGACCTGGCGCACGCTGTTCCGTCAGCTCGTCGCACGCGGCCTGCTGGCCGTCGACCACGACCGCCACAATGCGCTGATGCTGACCGACGACGCCCGGCCGCTGCTGCGCGGCGAGACCGGCTTCGAGTTGCGCATCCCGCCCGAGAAGAAGCGTGCGCGCGGCGCCCGGCGGCGCGTTCTGGACATCCCGGACGGCGTGCCGCAGACGCTGTTCGACCGCCTGCGCGCCTGGCGTGCCGAGACCGCGCGCGAGCGCAACGTGCCGGCCTACGTCATCTTTCAGGATGCTACTCTGCGCGAGATCGCCATTGCACGACCCGCCTCGCTGAGTGCGCTGGGCAGCATTTCGGGCATCGGCGACCGCAAGCTGGAAGCCTATGGCAGCGCCATCCTGGACATCGTCGAAGCTGCCGTCTGAGCGCCTGACAGGGACCACTTCACCATGACAACGCCCCTCCCTCACGCCCAGTGGTCCTCGCGCATCGGCTTCGTGCTGGCGGCCACCGGTTCGGCCGTCGGCCTCGGCAACATCTGGAAGTTCCCGTACATGGTCGGCCAGGGCGGCGGCGCTGCCTTCGTGCTGGTGTATCTGGCCTGCATCCTGGCCATCGGCCTGCCCATCCTGGTGGCGGAATGGATGCTCGGCCGGCGCGGCCAGCGCAACCCGGTCAACACCATGCAGCTGCTCGCCCGCGACAACCGGCGTTCCGGCGCCTGGGTGGCGGTCGGCATCGGCGGCGTGCTGGCAGCCTTCCTGATTCTTTCCTTCTACAGCGTCATCGGCGGCTGGGCGCTGGCCTACGTCGGCAAGGCCGCCGGCGGCAGTCTTGCCGGCATCGCCGGCGAAGCCTCACAGGCCGCCTTCGACGGCCTGCTCGGTTCGGCCGGGACATTGCTCGGCTGGCATACGGCCTTCATGGCACTGACCGTGGCCATCGTCGCGCTGGGCGTCACGCGCGGCATCGAAACCGCTGCAAAACTGCTGATGCCCGCACTCGCCGTGCTGGTCATCGCGCTCATCGCACACGGCGTCACGAGCGAGGGCTTCGCGCCGACCGTGAGCTACCTGTTCTCGCCGGACTGGAGCCGGCTCGATGCACAGGTCGTGCTGGCCGCGATGGGACATGCCTTCTTCACGCTGTCGCTGGGCATGGGCATCATGATGGCCTACGGCTCGTATCTCGGACGGGACGTGGATCTGCTGTCGACGGCGCGCACCGTCATCGTGCTCGACACGCTGTTCGCGATCGGTGCCGGCTTCGTGATCTTCCCGGTGGTGTTCTCGCACGGACTGGCCGCCGATTCCGGCCCCGGCCTGCTGTTCATCACGCTGCCGGTCGGCTTCGGCGCCATGAGCGGCGGCGAGCTGATCGCCACCGCCTTCTTCGTGCTGCTGTCCTTCGCCGCGCTGACCTCGGCGATCTCGCTGCTCGAGCCGGTCGTCGAATTGATCGAGGAGCGCAGCCGGCTCGGACGCGCGGGCGCCACCATGGTGGTCGGACTGGCGAGCTGGCTGCTCGGCATCGCGGCCCTGCTGTCATTCAATCACTGGCAGGACATCCGGATCGCAGGCCTGAACACCTTCGACCTGCTCGACCAGGTCACCAGCCGCTTCCTGCTGCCGCTGGCCGGCTTCGGCGCCATCGTCTTCGCCGCCTGGTGCCTCGACCGGAACAGCGTGCGCGAGGAACTCGGGCTGACGCGCGCCAGCTTTCGCACCTGGGAAATCCTGACCCGTTACGTCACGCCGGCGGGCGTGCTGGTGATCTTCTTCGCCAGCCTGTAGCTGCGCGCCGGTGCCGCAATCAGCCCTGCTTGCGGCGGGCGGCGAACTTCTCGCGGAACTTCGCGACCTTGGGCGCCACGACGAACTGGCAGTACGGCTGTTCCGGATTGTTGGCGAAGAAGTCGAAGTGGAAGTCCTCCGCCGGCCAGAACGGCGCCGGCATCTCGAGCTTCGTCACGATCGGCTCGGCGAATTCGTCTTCCAGCGCCTCCATCACGGCCGCCGCGTCATGCAGCTGTTCCTCGCTGTTCGGGAAGATCGTCGAGCGGTACTGCGTGCCGACGTCGTTGCCCTGACGGTCCGGCGTGGTCGGATCGTGCGTCCCGAAGAAGACCTCGAGCAGTTGCCGGAACGACACCACCTGCGGATCGAAGGTGATGCGCACCACCTCGGCGTGACCGGTCGTGCCCTCGCACACCTGGCGATAGGCCGGATGGTCGACTTCACCGTCGCAGTAGCCCGGCTCCACCTTCAGCACGCCTTCGACTTCCTTGAACACCGCTTCGGTGCACCAGAAGCAGCCGCCGCCGAGGATGGCGGTTTCCGTATGTCCCTCGCTGGCCGCATGTGTCATTGCCTTCTCCCTGTCCTGTCGCTCCCGCCGGTTCAGCGGAAGGTGATCGTGTAATAGATGTCGGCGGCGTTGTCGCTGCCGCCGCGCGCGATGACCGAAACCCGGCGCGTCAGCTGGTAGGTCAGCAGGACCAGGCTCTCCGCGCCACTCAGACTCTGTTCGAACGATACGCTCAGATCGTCGCTCAGGCGCTTGCCCAGGGTCAGCACCTGACCGCTCAGCTCGCCCTCACCCGTCACCGTGGTGCCGCTGCCGACCACGCGGCTGGTCTGCACCCGTCCGACGCCGGTGGTCGACTGGCCGATGCCGAACTCGTCGAAACCCAGACTGCGCGACAGCTGATCAGTCATGCCGCCGCCCGGCCCGCCCAGCAGCGCCTGCGCCGCCGGCAGCAGCAACCCCAGATCCGCGCCGCCTCCGGCCGAAGGCGCGCGCCCCAGCACGATCCACGACAGCTTCTCGGAATCCGGCACGTCCGGCTCGGACACCAGCCCGACCTGCGGACGGCGCACGCTGCCGGTGACCGCCACGCCAGCCTCGACCGCCAGCCCCTTGCGCAGGGCCACGACGTTCAGGCCCGGATTGTCGAGCGCACCCTGGAAGTTGATCACGCCACGCTCGATGGCCATGCTCTGGCCATAACCGCGATAGACGCCGCCGACGGTGGAGATCGTGCCATTGGCCGCCAGGGCGGCACCCGGCCGCAGTCTCAGCTGCAACTCACCGGCCAGCCGCGTATCCAGCCCCAGCGCCGTCAGGTAGAGCGCATCGCCGAGCGTCACGCTGACGTCCGCCGAAAGCTGCATGCCGCCCGCCGGCGGCTCCTCGGTGCCGACGATCACCACGTCATCCGACAGGCTGGGCGGCGGTGAATCGGCGAACTCGATGTAGCCCGCGTCGGCGCGGAAATCGGCCTGGATGTCGAGCGAGGTCCAGGTGCTGGTAGCCGAGCCCGAGCCCGACATGATCAGCCAGCG
>JBFHJY010000180.1:0-4653 GCA_041595655.1 Azoarcus sp. | reverse complement strand
GACTTCTCGGAAGACACCTACCGCGTGCTCACCGCCGTGGATGCGGCGGTGATGGTGATCGACGCCGGCAACGGCGTGGAGGCGCAGACCATCAAGCTGCTGGAGGTGTGCCGGCTGCGCAATACGCCGATCATCACCTTCATCAACAAGCTCGACCGTGAGGTGAAGGAACCCTTCGACCTGCTGTCCGAGATCGAGGAAGTGCTCAAGATCGAATGCGCGCCAATCACCTGGCCGCTGGGCCTGGGCAAGCGCTTCGGCGGGGTCTATCACCTGCTCACCAACAAGCTGCTGCGCTTCGTGCCGGGTGAGGAGAAGCGCAGTCAGGCGGAAGTCATCGAAGGTATCGACAACCCCCGCCTGGACGAGGAATTCCCGCTCGAGATCGGCCGGCTGCGTGAGGATGTCGACCTGCTGCAGGGCGCTTCCAACCCCTTCTCGCTGGAAGACTTCCTGGCCGGCAAGCAGACGCCGGTGTTCTTCGGCTCGGGCATCAACAACTTCGGCGTACAGGAAATCCTGCAGGCGCTGCTCGACTGGGCGCCGCCGCCGCAGCCGCGCGACGCAGGCGTGCGCATGGTCGAGCCGGCCGAGGCGCCGTTCACCGGCTTCGTGTTCAAGATCCAGGCCAACATGGACCCGCGCCATCGCGACCGCATTGCCTTCTTCCGCATCTGTTCGGGGCGCTACAGCTCGGGCATGAAGGTCAGGCACGTGCGCGCCGGGCGCGACATGAAGCTCGCCAATGCGCTGACCTTCATGGCCAACGAGCGCGTGCACAAGGAAGACGGCGTGGCCGGCGACATCATCGGCATCCACAACCACGGCCAGTTGCAGATCGGCGACACGCTGACCGAGGGCGAGAACCTGGGTTTCCGCGGCATTCCGTATTTCTCGCCGGAGATGTTCCGCGTGGCGCGCCTGCGCGACCCGCTCAAGTCCAAGCAGCTCGAGAAAGGACTCAAGGAACTGGGCGAGGAGGGTGCGATCCAGGTCTTCGAGCAGGAAGGCGGCAACCTGCTGCTGGGTGCGGTCGGTCAGCTGCAGTTCGAGGTGGTGGAGCAGCGCCTGAAGGATGAGTACAAGGTCGATGCCATCTTCGAATCGGCCGAGATCCATACCGCCCGCTGGCTGACCTTCCCGGACGAGGTCACGCGGCGCAACTTCGAGCACGAGCAGGCCATGCGCATGGGCAAGGACATCGACGGCAACCCGGTGTATCTGGCCAGCAGCCGCTACAACCTCGACGTGACGCGGGAGAAGTGGCCGAAGGTGGCCTTCCACGCCACCCGCGAGCACGGCGAGGTTTTGTAGGAGCGCGACTTCGTCGCGCGATCAGGCTGCGATCTCAGGGCAAGCCCTGATCGCCCGACAAGTCGGGCTCCTACGGGATGAACGCCGGCGCCTGCCCAACGGTCTGAACCGCATGGACGATCCCCGCAGCACCCGCCGCCTCGGGCGCGGCATGATGATTCTGGCCAGCTTCGCCCTGCTCGGCGTGCTGTGGCTGGCGTTCGATGCGTATCTGCAGCGCGCGTATGCACCCAACCGCAATCTGTCGGTGCAGTCCGGCCAGAGCGAACTGGTGCTGCAGCGCAATCGCGCCGGGCATTACGTCGCGCCCGGCACCATCAACGGCCAGCGCGTGACCTTTCTGCTCGATACCGGCGCAACACAGGTTTCGGTGCCGGCACATCTGGGCTCCGCGCTCGGGCTCGCGCCCCGCGGTACGGCGCGGGTGATGACGGCCAACGGCTCGGTCACGGTGCGCACCACCGTCATCGATGAACTCGGACTGGGCCCCTTCCGAATCCGTAACGTCGCCGGCCACCTCAACCCCGGTTTCCGCGGCGATGAAATCCTGCTCGGCATGAGTGCGCTCAGGCATCTCGAGTTCACGCAGCGTGGCGATACCCTGATCCTGCGCCCGCACGGCGGCTGAAACCGCGACGCTTGCGGGATGTTCTCGCGGACGCGACACTTTCGGCCTCTGCCCTTGCCTGGTGCCGCATGCTTCGCCGTTGCCTTGCCTTGCTTCTGTTCATGTCGGTGCTTCTGCCGCTCGCCGCACTGGCGCAGGAGCGCGTCACCCTTGACCTGTTCTGGTCCGAAACCTGCCCGCATTGCGCCGAGGCCAAACGCTTCGCCGCCACCATCGAGGCCGAACGGCCCTGGGTCGAGCTGCGCCTGCACGAGGTCTCGCGCGATGCGGAGGCTGCGCGGCGTTTCGAGCGCATGGCCGGCGAGCTGGGGCTGGCCGCGGAAGCGGTGCCGTCGCTGATCTACTGCGGCGTGATGGACGTCGGCTGGGACCCCGCGCAGTCCGGCCCATGGTTGCTGGCGCGGCTCGACGACTGCCGCGCGCGCGGCGGCTCGCTGGCGACTGGCGTGGCGTCCGATCCGGTGCTGCTGCCGGGCATCGGCGCCATCGACCCCTCGGCGGTATCGCTGCCGGCGTTCACGATGATCCTCGCCGCGCTGGACGCCTTCAATCCCTGTGCCTTTTTCGTGCTGCTGTTCCTGCTCAGCCTGCTTGCCAACCAGCACGACCGCCGCCGCGTGTTCGTCATTGGCGGCCTGTTCGTGTTCGCCTCGGGGCTGATGTATTTCGCCTTCATGGCGGCGTGGCTGAACGTCTTCCAGCTGGTCGGCGCGCTCACCGGCATCACGCTGGCGGCCGGCTTGCTGGCGGTGGTGGTGGGCGGTCTCAACGTTAAGGACTTCTTTGCCTTCGGGCGCGGTCCCTCGCTGTCGATTCCGGAGTCGGCCAAGCCGGGAATCTACCGTCGCGCGCGCGAGGTGCTGCAGTCGGGCAGCACCGGCACCATGGTCGCCGCCACGCTGCTGCTGGCCTTCACTGCCAACTTCTACGAGCTGCTGTGCACGGCCGGTTTCCCGATGATCTACACACGCGTGCTGACGCTGTCGGAGCCGTCGCTGGCGGCGCGCTACGCGTATCTCGCGCTGTACAACGTGGTGTATGTGGTGCCGTTGCTGCTGATGGTGCTGCTGTTCGCCGGTGCGCTGACCGTGCACAAGCTCAGCGAGCGCGAAGGCCGGCTGCTCAAGCTTGCTTCGGGCGTGATGATGGCCGAACTGGGTGTGCTGCTGCTGGTCGCGCCGCAATGGCTGGGCAATCTCACCGCCACCGCCGCACTGGTCAGCGTTGCGGTGGCGGTGACGATTGTGGCGGCGCTCGCCACGCGGGAGCGCTGAGCCGCAGTGCGGTCAGTCCGCGCACAGCAAAGCAATCTTCCCGGCAGGGTTGCTTCGGCGCTGCGCGCCTCGGCATGACCGGCCTTTAGGCGGTTGGCGCCTCGCGGTCGAGGAAGAAATCCACCGCCTGTTGTGCGATCTCGGGGATGAGCGTGTGCGTGCCCTCGAAGGGCACGAAGCGCACGTCGTAACCGGCTTCGATCAGCTTTTCGGCCTTGGCTTTCCCGGCGGTGGCGAAGGGCAGCTGCTCGTCCTGATAGCCGTGCGACAGGAAGATCTTCGGCGCGCCGTGCTGCATGAACACCGTCAGGAAGCCGCCCGACATCGCGATCACGTGGCTGCACAGGTCGCCGTTGGTGACGCCGACGAACAGCGAGTAGCTGCAGCCGTCCGAGAAGCCGCCGAAGGCGAAATGCTTCGGGTCCAGATCGAAGTGGTCGGCGACGATGGACAGCGCCTTGTCCAGACGCTCGATGTCCGGTCCACTGCCGCCGATCACGAGATCCCAGGTGATCAGCGTCGAGTGCGGCGCGAGGATCACGAAGCCCTCGCGCTCGGCATGCTCGGCAAAGAACTTCAGGATCTTGTCGGGGAAGCCGCCGGCGCCGTGGAACAGCACCAGCAGCTTCACCGGCTTGGTCGGATCGACGCTTTCCGGCACGAACAACAGGTAGTCGCGCTCCTCGGAAAGGCCAAGGTAATGCCGGCCGGGGCCGAACGGCGGCTGGGTGGGCTTCGCGTGCGTGAACTTGAGACGGCCAAAAAGGGATAGATCGAACATGGGGGCGATTCTAACGCGGCTTGTGCGGAATGGGGCCTGCCGCGCGCCGGTCTGCATCCATCGTTGAAAACCCTTACTTGCATCCGCCCCGTCCGGGGGCGCAGCATGGACTCGCGGCGTATTGGAACGTCCGCTCCGCGACGGCGTGTGCCGTGGGCGGAACGAATTTTCCGGCTGGGGCTCGGAACTTGCATGTTGTGCGAGTCGTTGCCGGGTTGGCTGTACGTGTTTTGATGCGAGCGATCCGGGACGAAGCCATCGATGCCGGGACGCGGCGCCGCTCAATGCGGTGCGGGCGTTACGGGCGGGGCGGTTCGGCGAAAGCGTGTGTGGTGGGAGGGGTTTCACGCACATGGCTGTCGGGCTCACGATCCCCTGCGCTCGTCCGCTTATTCATTGCGCCAGTCGTGGCGCGAACCCCTTTTCCTGATTTTTCACTCTCGCTGCGTGCGGCGGGGGTGGATCTGTTGCGTCCGTCACTTTCCGGAGGAGAACGCATGCCAGCGTCCGGGTGAGCGTTGCCCGGCTGATAACCGAAGTACAGGAGGAACCGACATGCAGGTATTCGAACAGTGGGAATCCGAAGTCCGTGGCTATTGCCGCCTTTATCCGACGGTCTTCGCGTCGGCATCCAACGCGCGGCAGGTGGACGAGTC
>JBFHJY010000179.1:0-4658 GCA_041595655.1 Azoarcus sp. | reverse complement strand
GCGCGATGGTCTTCGACGCACGCGGCCAGTTGCGCGGCGTGTCGCAGCGCGAATTCCGTCAGCACTACCCGCAGCCGGGCCGGGTCGAACATGACGCGCACGAGATCCTGACGACGCAGCTCGACTGCGCCCGCGCCGCCATCGCCGAAGCCGGCATCGCGCCCGCGGCAATTGCGGGCCTCGGCATCACCAACCAGCGCGAGACCACCGTGCTGTGGGAACGCAGCACCGGCCGCGCCATCGCGCCTGCCATCGTGTGGCAGGACCGCCGCACCGCTCCCGACTGCGACCGCCTGCGCGAGGCCGGCCACGCCGGGCGCATCCGCGCGCTGACCGGGCTGGAAGTGGACGCCTACTTCTCCGCCACCAAGCTCGCCTGGCTGTTGCGCGAAGTGCCGGACGCGCGGGAACGCGCACGGCGCGGCGAACTGGCCTTCGGCACCGTCGACAGCTGGCTGGTGTGGCATCTGACCGGCGGCGCGCTGCACGTCACCGACCCCGGCAATGCCGCGCGCACCATGTTGTACGACATCCATCGCGGCGCCTGGAGCGAGGAGTTGCTGGCGCTGTTCGACATCCCCCCTGCCCTGCTGCCGCAGGTGGTGGACAGCATCGGCGTGTGCGGCCACAGCCGCGCCGACGTGCTGGGCGCGGCCATTCCGATTGCCGGCATCGGCGGCGACCAGCAGGCCGCCACCTTCGGCCAGGCCTGTTTCGCGCCGGGCATGGCCAAACAGACCTACGGCACCGGCTGTTTCCTGTTGATGAATACCGGCGCGTCGCCGGTCGAGTCGCACAACCGCCTGCTCACCACCAACGCCTGGCGGCGCGGCGGCGAGACCACCTATGCGCTGGAAGGCAGCATCTTCATCGGTGGTGCCCTGGTGCAATGGCTGCGCGACGGTCTCGGCATCATCCGCAGTTCGGGCGAGATCGAAGCGCTGGCCGCCTCGGTGCCCGACAGCGGCGGCGTGGTGCTGGTGCCGGCCTTCACCGGGCTCGGCGCACCGTGGTGGGACGCCTACGCACGCGGCACGCTGGTGGGACTGACGCGCGGCACCACACGCGCCCACATCGCGCGCGCCGCGCTGGAGGCCATCGCGCTGCAGACCATCGATCTGGTCGAGGCCATGCGCCGCGACGGCGCCGGCCCGCTGCGCGAACTGCGCGTGGATGGCGGCGCGGCCGCCAACAACCTGCTGATGCAGTTGCAGGCCGACCTGCTCGACGTGCCGGTGGTGCGCCCGCGCATGCTCGAGACCACCGCGCTGGGCGCCGCCTGCATGGCCGACATCGGCGTCGGGGTGTGGTCGGATGAAGCGGAGGTGGCCGCGCACTGGCAGGAGGCCGCCCGCTTCCAGCCGCGCATGACGGCCACCGCGCGCGCGGCGATGCTCGAGCGCTGGCACCGCGCAGTGGAGCGCTCGCGCGGGTGGGCAGAGCCGTAGGTCGCATAAGCGCATGTGACGCGACCCACGTCACCATAGCCACCGCCGCCATGGTGGATGCGCTGCGCTTATCCACCCTACGGCTGAGAGCAGTATCTACGCGGGGAGCGTGACCGTGGCGATGAGGCCACCGTCCGGGGCATTGGCCAGCGTGACCTCGCCGCCTTGGGCGCGCAGCAGATTGCGGGCGATGGCCAGCCCGAGGCCGGTGCCGCCGGTGTCGCGGTTGCGGGAGGACTCGGTGCGGTAGAAGGGCTCGAAGACGCGTTCGAGCTCTTCGGCGGGCAGGCCGGGGCCGTGGTCGCGGATGAGCACGACCGGTCCGGGCTGGAGGGAGATGTCCACGCGCTGGCCGAACTTCACACCGTTCTCGATCAGGTTCCAGAGCGAACGCCGCAGTGCGGCCGGGCGCGCCGAGCAGACGAGCTGCGCCCCTTCGCCCAGCGCCACGTTCCAGCCCATTTCCTGCGCGTCATCGACCAGACTGCCAAGCAGCGCGCGCAGGTCGATGCGCTGCACGGCCTCGCGGTCTTCGAGGCTGCGCGCATAGGCCAGTCCTTCGCGCACCAGCGCCTGCATGTCGTCCAGATCGGACTGGATGCGGCCGCGCAGCGTCTCGTCGTCGATCTGCTCGGCACGCAGGCGCAGGCGCGTGATCGGGGTCTGCAGATCGTGCGAGATGGCGGCGAGGATGCGCGTGCGCTCGTGAATGTGTTCGCGGATGCGTTGCTGCATCTGGCGAAAGGCGCCCGCCGCCTGCGCCACCTCGGCCGGGCCGTCGGCGGTGATTTCGCCGCGCTCGGGGTCCTCGCCGAGCACGCGCGCCGCCTCGGCCAGATCCGACAGCGGCCGCGTGGCCACCCGCACGGCGAGCCAGGACAGCAGCCCGATGCCGACGATCAGCGCTACCAGCGCGGCGAGCATGCGTTCGGGCGAGGCGGCGCGGCGATCCTCGGCGCGCGGGAAACCGGGCAGGCGAACGGTCACGGAACTGCCGTCGGACAGGCCGATGACCGCGAACACGCGTGGCGCGGCACGGCCTTCGCCGGGCTGGCGCGGTCGCGCCTGCAGGAACAGGCGGACGGACCGGTCGGGCTGGGCACGCTCCAGCGCCTCGGTCAGCGCGCCGCGCCAGCCGGCGGGATTGGCGTCCTGCGGCGGAGCGTCGAGGCTGAAGTGCAGGCGGCGGTGGCGCATCGCGGCGATCTGCGCAGGGCGATCGGCCGCCGGCAGACGCTCGATCAGGTCGACGACGGCGGCGACCTCGCGCGCGATGCCCTCGATGAGCAGGTCGCGGTCAAAACGCTCACGCTCGCCGAGGAACAGCCAGAAGCTGGTGCCGAGCACCACCGCCAGTCCGACCAGCCAGATCAGGATCAGGCGGGCGAACAGCGTGCGCGGCAGCACGCTCACGCTTCGGCCTCGACGTCGGCGGCGAGCACGTAGCCGCCGTTGCGCACGGTCTTGATGATGGCCGGATCACGCGCGTTGTCGCGCAGGCGCTGGCGCAGGCGGCTGACGGCAAGGTCGATGGAGCGGTCGAAGGCGTCCGCATCGCGGCCGCGCGTCAGCTCCATCAGCTGGTCGCGCGACAGCACGCGCTGCGGATGCGCGACAAAAACGCCGAGCAGGCGGAATTCGGAGCCGGACAGCGGCACCACCACGTCTTCACCATCGATCAGATGGCGCGCCACGGTATCGAGCGTCCAGCCGGCAAAACGCAAGCGGCGCGGCGTGTCGGCCTCGTCCAGATTCGGCGGCAGCGCACGCGAGCGACGCAGGATGGCGCGGATGCGGGCGTAAAGCTCACGGGGCACGAAGGGCTTGGGCAGGTAGTCGTCGGCGCCCATCTCCAGCCCGACGATGCGGTCCATCTCCTCGCCGCGCGCGGTGAGCATGATCACCGGGATGCCGGCATGCGGCCCGCCGGCGCGCAGGCCGCGGCACAGCGTGAGACCGTCCTCGCCGGGCATCATGATGTCGAGCACGATCAGGTCGATGCGGTGGTGATCCAGCGCCATGCGCATCTCGCGGCCGTTGGCGGCGGTGGTGCAGCGCAGGCCCTGCTTGGCGAGGTAGTCGGCGAGCAGTTCGCGGATGTCGCGGTCGTCATCGACGATGAGGATGTGGTCGGTGGTGGCGCTCATCGTGTTCCCGTCCTGGTCATGCATGTACTCGCACTTGGCAAGCATCGCGCAAGCCGGGCGCCGCGTGTGTACCGCCCTGTATCAGCGCACGATCATGTTGTCGCGATGGATCAGCTCGGGTTCGTCGATGTAGCCGAGCAGCGCCTCGATGCGGTCGCTGGGCTGACGCGCAATGCGCCGGCATTCCGAACTGCTGTAATTGACCAGGCCGCGCGCGATTTCCTCGCCGCCGGCGCTGCGGCAGGCGACGATGGCGCCACGCTCGAATTCGCCGACCACCTGCACCACGCCCACCGGCAGCAGGCTGCGCCCGCTCGCCAGCGCCTTGGCCGCGCCGTCATCGACGACCAGGCTGCCGGCCAGCTGCAGGTGATCGGCCATCCACTGCTTGCGTGCCGCCAGCGGCGTGCTGGTGGCGTACAGCAGGGTGCCGAGCGGCTCGGCCGCGGCCAGCCGGATCAGCACGTCGGGTTCGCCGCCGCTGGCGATGCAGGTGTGCGCGCCGCTGCGCGCGGCACGCTGCGCCGCGCGGATCTTGGTGATCATGCCGCCCTTGCTGATGCCCGTGCCGGCACCGCCGGCCATGGCCTCGAAGGCGCGGTCTTCGGCACGTCCCTCGCTGACCAGCGTGGCCGAAGGATCGCGACGCGGGTCGGCGGTGTACAGCCCCTGCTGGTCGGTCAGGATGATCAGCGCGTCGGCCTCGACCAGGTTGGCGACCAGTGCGCCGAGCGTGTCGTTGTCGCCGAACTTGATCTCGTCGGTGACGATGGTGTCGTTTTCGTTGATGATCGGCACCACGCCCAGTTCGAGCAGCGTGGCCAGCGTCGAACGCGCGTTCAGATAACGCTTGCGATCCGCCAGATCCTCGTGCGTGAGCAGGATCTGCGCGGTGTGCACGCCGTGCGCCGAGAAGGCTTCTTCATAGGCCTCGACCAGTCCCATCTGGCCGACCGCAGCAGCCGCCTGCAGGCGGTGCATCTCCTGCGGACGCTTGTGCCAGCCCAGCCGCTGCATGCCGGCGGCGATGGCGCCGGACGAGACCAGCACGATCTGCTTGCCG
>JBFHJY010000178.1:0-4659 GCA_041595655.1 Azoarcus sp. | reverse complement strand
GCAGGTCGGCCGGGCAGACTTCGGCACAGGCGCCGCAGCGGATGCATGGCTGCTCGGGCGGCGGCGGGGGGAACAGTTGGGGCGAAGCGGCGATGATGCAGTTCGTGCCCTTGACCACCGGCACCGACAGGTCGGGCATGGCGAAGCCCATCATCGGCCCGCCGAGGATGTAGCGATCGGTGCCGGGCCGGGTGCCGGCCAGCGACAGCAGGTCCTCGACCGGGGTGCCGATCAGCACTTCCCAGTTACCGGGATGCTCCACGTTGCCCGTCAACGTGACCACGCGCGAGATCAATGGCTCGCCCAGATCGAAGGCGTGATGCACGGCCTCGGCCGTGCCGACGTTGAAGCACTGCACGCCGAACTCGGTGGCGAGTTTGCCGTGCGGTATTTCGATGCCGGTGAGCACGCGGATCAGCTGCTTCTCGCCGCCGGCCGGATACAGCGTCGGCACCGGCACGATGAGTGGTGCGGGGTCGAATGCGGCGGCCGCTTCGCGCATGGCGGCGATGGCCTCGGGCTTGTTGTCCTCGATGCCCACCAGAATGCGCTCGGCGCCGACCAGATCACGCAGGATCTGCGCGCCGCGCAGGATGGCCGGGGCGCGCTCACGCATCAGGCGGTCGTCGGACGTGATCCACGGTTCGCATTCGGCGCCGTTGAGGATCAGCGTGCCGGCGCGTTTCTCGGTGCCGACCTTGATGTGGCTGGGAAAGGCCGCGCCGCCCATTCCGACGATGCCCATGTCGCGCAGGTGCCCCAGTACCGCCTGTCGCGAGCCGCAGCCGCAGGAGGAGTAGTCGAGCGGCGTGCGCTCGGCCCAGCGCTCCTCGCCGTCCGGTTCGATGACGACGCATCCGGTGGGCAGGCCCGATGGGTGGGGCATGACGTGGTCGGTGACCTCCGTCACCGTGCCGGAGGTGGGCGCATGCACGGCCGTGCCGAGCACGCCTTCGGCCTCGCCGATACGCTGGCCCTTGAGCACCTTCTGGCCCGGCTCGACAATGCAGCGCGCAATCGCGCGGGTGTTGTGGCGCAGCGGAACGATCAGGCGCGCCGGCAGCGGTGCCTTCGCGATCGGCACCTCGGCCGATTCGTTCTTGTGCGTATCCGGCTTGACGCCACCATGGAAGCCGAAGAGTTTTGCGATCACCTTGTCTGCTCCAGCCTGAACACGGGGTAGCGCCACTTCCAGGTTTCCACGGTTTCGGGGACGGGTTCCATCGTGATGCAATCCACCGGGCAGGGCGCGACGCAGAGTTCGCAGCCGGTGCACAGGGGATCGACCACGGTATGCATCTGCTTGGCGGCGCCGATGATGGCGTCCACCGGGCAGGCCTGGATGCACAACGTGCAGCCGATGCAGGTCTGCTCGTCGATGTAGGCGACCGACTTGGGTTTTTCGACGCCGTGGGTTTCGTCCAGCGGTTTGAACTCACGACCGAGCAGGTCGGCAAGATGGCGGATGCCTTCCTCGCCACCGGGGGGGCACTGGTTGATGTCGGCCTCGCCGTTGGCGATGGCCGTGGCGTAGGGCCGGCAGCCCGGGTAGCCGCACTGGCCGCACTGCGTCTGCGGCAGGATGGCGTCGATCTGATCGACCAGTGGGTCGCCCTCGACCTTGAAGCGGATCGAGGCCCAGCCCAGCGCGGCGCCAATGACCAGCGCCAGCGCAGCCATGACAAGGATGGCGGTCAGCATTGCGCGGCCCTCACTGGATGCGGTCCAGGCCGGCGAAGCCCATGAAGGCCAGGCTCATCAGGCCGGCCGTGATCATGGCGATGGCCGTGCCTCGAAAGGGCAGGGGGACGTCGGCACCGTCAAGCCGCTCGCGGATACCTGCGAACAGCACCAGCGCCAGCGTGAAACCGAGTGACGAGCCGAACCCGAACAGCAGGGATTCGAGGAAGTTGTGGGCCATGCCGGCGTTGAGCAGCGGCACGCCGAGCACGGCGCAGTTGGTGGTGATCAGCGGCAGGTAGATGCCCAGCACGCGGTGCAGCAGCGGGCTGGTCTTCTCGATCGCCAGTTCGGTGAGCTGCACGATGGCGGCAATGACGATGATGAAGCACAGCGTACGCAGGTAGGACAGGTCGTAGGGTTCGAGCAGGTAGCGGTCGATCAGGTAGCCGCTGCCGGCGCCGAGCGTCAGCACGAAGGTCGTGGCGGCACCCATGCCGAGGGCGGTCTCGAGTTTCTTTGAGACGCCCATGAACGGGCATAGCCCGAGGATGCGCACGAGCACCACGTTGTTCACGAGTACCGCGCCGACGACGAGGAAAAAGTAACTGGTCATGTTCTGGGCCGAAAACCAAGGCAGGATTATCCCGCGACGGAATTAGGCGCTCAACCCTGTCGCGGTTATAGGAATATTCCCTTGGGCGCCTTGCGGCGCTGCTCAGGCCGTCGGCAGCGAGGCTGCATCGACGATGTCGGCGGTGCGGCGCACGCATTCACGCACCAGCCCGGGGCCGCGATACACCAGACCGCTGTAGAGCTGCACCAGCTGCGCGCCGGCGTCGAGCTTGGCGCGCGCATCGTCGCCGCTCATCACGCCGCCGGCGGCGATGATCGGCAGTTCGCCGGCGAGCAGGTTGGAGAGCTGGCTGACGACGCGAGTGGATGCGTCGAATACCGGCGCACCGGACAGGCCGCCCTGTTCGTTGGCGTGCGGCAGACCGAGCACGCGCTCGCGCGAGATCGTGGTGTTGGTGGCGATCACGCCGTCGATGCGATGACGGCGCAATGCGTCGGCAATCGCGATGACCTGGTCGTGTTCAAGGTCGGGGGCGATCTTCAGCGCCAGCGGCACGTAGCGGCCGTGCCCGTCGGCCAGTTCCTGCTGGCGTGCCTTGAGACGGCCGAGCAGGTCGTCAAGCTCGCCTGCAGCCTGCAGCTGGCGCAGGTTCTGCGTATTCGGCGAGGAAATGTTGACGGTCACGTAGCTGGCGTGCGCATAGACCTTGTCGAGACAGGCCAGATAGTCATCGGCGGCGTTCTCGATCGGTGTGTCGAAGTTCTTGCCGATGTTGATTCCCAGCACGCCGGAATAGCGCGAGGCGCGCACATTCTCCAGCAAGGCGTCGACACCGCCGTTATTGAAGCCCATGCGGTTGATGATGCCGCGTGCCGATATCACGCGGAACATGCGTGGTTTGGGATTGCCGGGCTGGGCGCGCGGCGTGATCGTGCCGATCTCGATGAAGCCGAATCCCAGCCGCGCAAGACCGTCAATCGCCTCGCCGTTCTTGTCCAGGCCCGCAGCCAGACCGATGCGGTTCGGAAAGCGCAGGCCCATCACGTTCACCGGGCCGTCATCCGGAGTGGCCGGAGGCGGCAGTACCCGGCCGGCCAGGTGCAGCGATCTGATCGTGAAATCGTGGGCGGTCTCCGGGTCCAGAGAGAACAGCAGGGGGCGAATCAGTGAATAGCACATGGTTGTTGTCATCGGGTCGGCAGGACCGGCACCCCGTTCACTCGGCAATGATGTCCTGAAGCGGGATCCAGTAACCGTCCCGTCGTCCCTCGATGGGGCGGAAGCGGCTCTTGTAGGCCATTTTCGGACTCTCGGCGATCCAGTAGCCGAGGTACAGGTAGGGCAGGTCCAGCCTGCGGCAGGCTTCGATCTGCCACAGGATGCCATAGGTTCCGTAGCTCGCGTCGGAAACATCAGGGTCGTAGAAGGTGTAGACGGCCGAAAGGCCGTCAATCAGGCGGTCGATCACACACACCATGCGCAGGACGCCGTTCTCGCGGAATTCCAGTAGATGCGTGTCGACGTGGCTCTGCAGCAGGAACTGGGTGTACTGCTCACGGTTGTCCTGGTCCATGCCCCCACCGGCATGGCGTGCCGCCTGATAGCGCTGGTAGAGGGCGTAGTGTTCCTCGTTAAACTCGAGCGGGCCTTCATACACGTCCATGCTGCCGTGACGTCCGAAGGCGCGGCGCTGCGTGCGGTCGGGTCGGAAGAAGGCGACAGGGATACGCACCGGCACGCAGGCGCGGCAGTTGTCGCAGTGAGGGCGATAGGTGAACACGCCACTGCGGCGGAAACCGTTGCGCACCAGTTCGCTGTAGATCGGCGTGTCGATGAGGTGACCCGGTGTCGCCACCTGGGAGCGGGCGACGTGGTCCGGGAGGTAGGAGCACGCGTACGGCGCCGTGGCGTAGAACTGGATCAGGGCGTACGGATAGTCCTTCTGCATGCGGTGCGACCTACTCCCTGAAGAGATCGGCGGCGGCCATGGCCGGCCAGCGCGCGGGGGGCGGCCCGTCGTCGGCGTGAAGATCGATCAGTTCGCGGAATCGCGCCCGCTCGATCGCGCGCGCGCCCAGGGAAGCGAGATGGGCCGTTGTCATCTGGCAATCTATCACGGCGAAATTGAGTGATTCAAGGTGGCGCGCCAGATGCGCAAGGCAGACCTTGGAAGCGTCTGTCGCGCGGCTGAACATGGATTCGCCGAAGAAGACGCCGCCGATGGCGATGCCGTACAGACCACCGACCAGGCGATCGCGGTCCCAGGCTTCGACACTGTGGGCATGGCCCAGCTCGTGCATGCGTCGGTAGGCGCGCTGCATCGCCGGTGTGATCCAGGTGCCGGAAGCGCCGTCGCGCGGTGCTGCGCAGGCTTCAATGACTTCAGCAAAGGCGCTGTCCAG
>JBFHJY010000177.1:0-4699 GCA_041595655.1 Azoarcus sp. | reverse complement strand
TGGAAGCCGTAGCCGGTCCACGCACCGGCAAACCAGCTGCGGTGCCGGCCCTGGATCTGCGGCAGATTCGCCTGCGCCGCCACCGCCGCCTGATCGAACACCGGATGAGCGTAGTCGAATTCGGCGATGAAGTGCTCGGCGCGCGGCTCGTCGAAGGGATTCAGCGACACCACCACCGGCGAGGAGCATGGCAGCGGCTGAAGCTGGTTGAGCAGATAGCTGACGGACACCGGGCGCTCCTCATCGCCGCTCTCGCCGGCCAGGTAGTTCCACGCCGACCACACGCGCCTGCGCCGCGGCAGCAGCTGCGGATCGGTGTGCAGCACGGCGCGGTTGCGCTGGTAACGCACCGCGCCGAGCAGGCTGCGCTCGGCCTCGGTCGCGCCCTCGCCGAGCAGCGCCAGCGTCTGCTCCGAGTGACAGGCGAACACCACCTCGTCGAAACGCTCCCGTGCGCCGTTCGAGCGCAGCCAAACGCCATCGTCGTCGCGGCTGACGTGCTCGACCGGGCTGTGCAGACGCAGGTCGTCGATGGCGCCGAGCATGCGGCGCACGTACTCGCGCGCACCGCCACGCACCGTCATCCACTGCGGCCGGTCGAGCACCTGCACCAGACCATGGTTGTGACAGAAGCGCACGAAGGTGGCCAG
The DNA here is from genome assembly GCA_041595655.1 of Azoarcus sp. Taxonomy (GTDB): domain Bacteria; phylum Pseudomonadota; class Gammaproteobacteria; order Burkholderiales; family Rhodocyclaceae; genus Pseudazoarcus. Next base: position 4,049 of record JBFHJY010000177.1, on the reverse strand, counting down.
CGGATAGTCGAGCATTGCGCGCGTCGGGCAGGACCAGATCGCAGCCGCCATCGGAAGCAGGTAGCGGTCACGGAACACCGCGCCATACCCCGACGCGTCGAGATAATCGCCGAGCGTCATGTCCGGCGCAGTGCCGCGCGTCGCCATCCCGGTGGCGGCCTTGTTGAAGCGCAGGATGTCGGCGAGCATGCGCCACATCGTCGGGCGCAGCAGGTTGCTGCGCTGGGCGAAGACCGTATTGAGGTCCGAGCCGGCCCATTCGACATCCGGCGAACGCATGCTGACGCTGAACGACATGTCGGAACGCGCCACCGGCACGTCGAGCAGACGGAACAGCGCACACAGGTTGGGGTAGGTACGCTCGTTGAACACCAGGAAACCGGTGTCGACCCCGAAGCAGGCACCGTCAACGACCACATCGACGGTGTTGGTGTGACCACCGAAGTAAGCGCCGGCCTCGAACAGCGTCACCCGTGCCCCGCGCGAAAGCAGCCAGGCGGACGCCAGGCCGGCGATGCCCGAGCCGATGACGGCGATGCGCCGCTCCTCACCGCCGATGCGTCTGATCTCTGCAAGGTCCATGATCGTCTCTCCTCCCGTCGCCCGGCGTCAGCCGTTGCGCCCCTCGATCACGGCCCAGGCCGAATGGTTGTGGATGGACTCGAAGTTCTCCGAGCTCACCTTCCAGCGCCGGATGCGCGGCTCGGCGCGCATGCGCAGCGCAATGTCGCGCACCAGATCCTCGACGAACTTGGGGTTGTCATAGGCCCGCTCGGTGACCCATTTCTCGTCCGGACGTTTGAGCAGGCCGAAGACCTCGCAGGAGGCCTCTTCCTCGGCCACGCGCATCAGTTCCTCGACGCTCAGATCACCCTCGCCCAGCACCGCCGTGATCGTGATCTGCGAGCGTTGGTTATGCGCGCCGTACTCGGAAATCTTCTTCGAACACGGACACAGACTGGTCACCGGCACCGCCACCTGCAGGGTCAGCGCCACACCGCCGTTGCCATCCGCCTCGGCAATCCATGCCGCGTCCACGTCGAGCAGACTGGCCACACCCGACACCGGCGCAAGCTTGCGCACGAAGTACGGAAAGCGCAGTTCGATGCGGCCACTGTTGGCCTCCAGTCGCAGCAGCATGTCGGTCATCACCTGCCGCATGCCGGACAGCGTCAGCGCACCGAGATCACCTTCCAGCAATTCGACGAAACGCGACATGTGCGTGCCCTTGACCTCGGGCGGCAGCCCGACCGTCATCTCCGCGCTGGCAACGGTGTGCATCACTTCGCCAACAGGGGTGCACACGGCAAGCGGGTAGCGCAGGCCGCGCACACCGACCTGCTGGATGGCAAGCTCGCGATGGTCCTGCGCGGACTGGACATCGGGAAGGAAAACGCGTTCGGGAGCATTCATGGCGGACGATCCTGTTGTCGGACGGGAGGCTCAGGCGCGCGCGTCCGGCGCGGACGCCTGACGCTGCGCATTGCGGTGCAGGAAGATCTTGGTGTCCAGATCGATGGCCGGAGCCTTGTCCTGTACACTCGGTCGGGCGGCAGGCTCATCCGCACTGCTCCGGGCCGTTTCAGCATGGCTGTCGGTAGCCCACCAGAACATGCAGCCCGCCAGCGCAACTGCAGCGGAGAGCAGCAAGGAGAAGCGGTTGAGCGACATGCTTGTGTTCATGTTTTGTCCTGGACAAAATGTGGGTGTAGCCGTAAGATATTCCCGACCTTCCAACAAGTCAAGCTTTTGTCCAGGACAATATGAGCAATTCGGCGCACAAGGAAATCCTGCTCAACATCGCCGCCGTGGAACGCGACACCGGCCTGGCAAAGGACACGCTGCGCGTGTGGGAACGGCGATACGGCTTCCCCTCCCCCGACCGCGACGAGCATGGCAACCGCCTCTACAGCGCCGAGGATGTCGAGAAGCTGCGCGTCATCCGTCGTCTGCTCGATCAGGGTCGCCGCCCGGCTGCCCTGATCCGGGCCAGCACCGCCGAGCTGCTGGCGCAGCTCGACGAACAGACGCCCCGACCCGAGACCTCGACCAGCCCGGTCGACGAAGCGGATTTTCTGCAACTGGTGAAGCTGCACCGGCATCAGGAACTGCGCGCAACACTGCAGCAGGCGCTGCTCAAGCAGGGCCTGCAACGCTTCGTGTCGGAAACGGTCAGCGCACTCAACAAAGCGGTGGGCCATGCCTGGATGCGCGGTGAGGTGGCGGTGCCGGAAGAGCACCTGTACTCGGAGCAGGTACAGAACCTGCTGCGCAACGCGATCAGTACGCAGCCCGATACGGCTTCACGGCCGCGCGTGCTGCTCACCACCTTCCCGGACGAACAGCATGGGCTCGGCATCCTGATGGTCGAGGCGATGCTGGTGCCGGAAGGCGCGAGCTGCGTCTCGCTGGGCACGCAAACGCCGCTCACCGACATCTACAAGGCGGCCGTCGACGGCCGTTTCGACGTCGTCGCGCTGTCGTTCAGCGGCGCCTATCCGCTACGTCAGGCGACCGAGGGACTCGCCCAGCTGCGCCAGCAGCTCCCCGCCGGGATCACCCTGTGGGCCGGTGGCGCAGGACTGGCCGGCAAGCCGACGCGGCTGCCCGGCGTGCGCATCGTGAGTTCGCTCGAGGACGCCGTCGAGGCCCTGCGCGAATGGCGCTCGGACCACGGCAGCAGCATGCACTGACAGCGTTTCGCGCCGGCCGGTGCAGGCGCTACACTGCGGGCCTGATCACCACGAAGCCAACCGCCATGCCCGCCGCGCCCGCCTTCGAACGCAAGCTCTGCTCCCCTGCACAACTGCCCGGCCGCATCGCCACCCTGCCGCGCCCGCTGGTGTTCACCAACGGCTGCTTCGACATCCTGCACCGCGGACACGTCACCTATCTTGCACAGGCCCGTGCGCTCGGCGCGGCACTGGTGGTGGCGCTGAACACCGATGATTCGGTGCGCCGTCTCGGCAAGGGGGAGGATCGCCCCGTCAATGCGCTGGAAGACCGCGCGGCGCTGATCGCCGCCCTTGAATGCGTCGATCTGGTGACCTGGTTCGACGAAGACACGCCGCTGCAGCGCATCCTCGAAGCGCACCCGGACGTGCTGGTGAAAGGCGGCGACTGGGCGCCGCAGGACATCGTCGGCGCAGCGGAAGTGACGGGCTGGGGCGGCAGCGTGCATTCCATCCCGTTCGAACACGAACGCTCGACCACTGCCCTGCTGAAAAAGATCAGGGCCGTCTGACGGCCCTGATCCGGGGGTTCATCGCGGGCCGCCGCGGCCCTGTGGATTCTCCTGCCACCAGGTGACGGTGTCGGGATTGTCGAGATGGTCGAACTTCTCGTCATGCTCGCTGAGCAGGCGGAAAATCGTGCGCGCATGCTCGGGCTCGAAGCCACGGCGCGTGCCGTTCCTCGTATCGGTCAGCAGCTCGATCAGCAGCTTGCGGCATTGGGCCGTCCCCCACAGATCGTCGATGCGCGCCAGATGCGGGTAGGCTGCATAGAACTCGGAGGTGTCGGTCGTCGGTCTGGCTTTCATCAAAAAAACTCTTGGATAAACATCAAATACTTGCGCGGACACTATCTGCCAGTACCCGCATAGCGTCAAGGACAAGCCGCGGCCGACGCGGTTCAATCTCACGAACCGCGTAAAATGGCGCCACCATGGCGACCACCACTCCCCGCAGCGCACTGCACATCCTCGAACACGTTTTCGGCTTCACCGCCTTCCGCGGCGAACAGCAGGCCATCATCGAACATGTCGGCAGCGGCGGCGACGCGCTGGTGCTGATGCCGACCGGCGGCGGCAAGTCGCTGTGTTACCAGATCCCCGCCCTGATGCGCAGCGGCACCGCCATCGTGGTGTCGCCGCTGATCGCGCTGATGCAGGATCAGGTCGAGGCCCTGCTGCAGTTCGGCGTGCGGGCCGCGTTCCTCAACTCCACGCTGACGCCGGCCGAGGGCCGGCGGGTCGAAGCCCGGCTGATCGCCGGCGAGCTGGACCTGCTCTACGTCGCGCCGGAGCGGCTGATGATGGAGCGCACGCT
>JBFHJY010000176.1:0-4748 GCA_041595655.1 Azoarcus sp. | reverse complement strand
GCGTCCGGCCATCGTGCCTGTGCGCCTGTCGCGTGCCGACGAGCGTCTGGCCACCGTCGTGGGCTGTCTGCTGACGCTCACGCCCGGCACCATGGCGCTGGAGTACGACCCGGAATCCGCGCTGATGTATGTCCATGCGCTCGACGCTGGGAGCGTGGAGGAAGTCGAGGCGGGCGTGCGCGCGATCGAGTCGCGCCTGCTGGCGTGGATGGACGCCGGCGACAGCCCCGCACAGGCCAGGGAGAGATTCGATGACCGTTGAGATTGCCGGAGCCTTCTGGGTGTTGCCGCTGGTGGTGGCGCTGCTCGCCGTGAGCGCTGCGCTGGTGTTGCTGCGTCTGGTGCGCGGACCGACCGGGGCCGACCGCGTGGTGGCCATCGATTCGCTGACCCTGCTCGGCGTGGCGGCCATCGCGGCGGTGTCCCTGATCACCGCGCAGGCGGTGTTCCTGGATGTGGCGGTGGTGCTGGCGCTGGTGTCCTTTCTCGGCACGGTCGGCTTCACGCTGCTGTTCCGCAGGGATGGCACGGCGGATGATGTCGGCATGAAGCCGGAGGAGGGGCGCAAATGAACGGATCGCTGATGCCGTGGATCGCCGCCGTGCTGCTGCTTGCGGGTGGCCTGCTCAGCCTGCTCGGCGCGATCGGCGTGACGCGCCTGCCCGACTGCTACAGCCGCATGCACGCGGCCAGCAAGGCCGGCGCGCTGGGGGCGATGCTGGTGCTGGGCGGCGTGGCCGCCGCCTCCGGGGGCGAGACCTCGCTGGAAGCCCTGCTGGCGGTGGTGGTGCTGCTGGCGACCGCGCCGCTGGCCGCGCACGCAGTGTCGCGCGCGGCGCATCGTGCCGGTTTCAAGCCGGTGTTGGGCCCGCTGGGCGATGCCCTGGCGGAGCGGGCGAGGGCACGCGATAAAGCGGAGGGCTGAGCAGTAGGGCGTAGGTCGGGATGAGCATCGCGAATTCCGACGGTTGTGGTTGATCCATGCGCCGCGTCGGGATTCGCCTGCGGCTCATCCCGACCTACGTCACTACGTCACTGAACGCCGGCCCTGGCCCAGGAGTCCTTCAGCGTCACCGTGCGGTTGAACACCGGCGCGCCGCCCTGGGAATCGACCCGGTCGGCCACGAAGTAGCCGTGGCGCTCGAACTGGAAGCGTTCCTCGGGCCGCGCGCGGCGCAGGGCGGGCTCCAGCCAGGCGGTGATGACCGTCTTCGATTCAGGGTTGAGATCGTCAATGAAGCTGCGCTCGGTCTCCGGCGCGTCACCCTCGCGGCGCGCACCGGGGTTGGGGTGGGCGAACAGACGGTCGTACAGCCGCACCTCGGCCTGGTAGCCGTGCGCTGCCGACACCCAGTGCAGGTTGCCCTTGACCTTGTAGTTGTCCGCGCCCGGCGTCCCGCTCTTCGAGTCCGGCATGTATTCGGCCAGCACGGCCGTCACGTTGCCGTCCGCATCCTTCTCGCAGCCCGTGCATTTCACGACGTAGCCATAGCGCAGCCGCACCATGTTGTCCGGGAACAGGCGGCGGAAGCCCTTGACCGGCTCTTCCATGAAGTCTTCGCGCTCGATCCAAAGCTCGCGCGTGAAGGGCATCTCGCGCTTGCCCAACTCCGGCTTGAGCGGATGGTTGGGGGCCTCGCACAGTTCTTCGGCACCTTCCGGGTAGTTGGTGATGATGAGTTTCAGCGGGTCGAGCACCGCCACGCGGCGCTCGGCGGCCTCGTTGAGGTGCTCGCGCATGCATTCTTCGAGCACGCTCATGTCGATCCATGAGTCGGACTTCGACACGCCGATGCGCTCGGCGAACATGCGGAAACCTTCCGGCGTGAAGCCGCGGCGGCGGGCGCCGACCAGGGTGGGCAGGCGCGGGTCGTCCCAGCCGGCCACATGGCCTTCCTCGACCAGCTGGATCAGCTTGCGCTTGGACAGCACGGTGTAGTTGAGGTTGAGGCGGGCAAACTCGATCTGCTGCGGCATCGGGCGCTCGAACATGCCGGCCTCCGCCAGCGATTCCAGCAGCCAGTCGTAGAACGGGCGCTGATCCTCGAACTCCAGCGTGCAGATCGAGTGCGTGATGTTCTCGATGGCGTCCTCGATGGGGTGCGCGAAGGTGTACAGCGGATACACGCACCAGCGGTCGCCGCTGCGGTGGTGCGTGGCGCGGCGGATGCGGTAGATGACGGGATCGCGCAGGTTGATGTTGGGGCTGGCCATGTCGATCTTCGCGCGCAGCACGTGCGTGCCGTCGGGGAACTCGCCGTCGCGCATGCGGCGGAACAGGTCGAGACTTTCCTCCACGCTACGGCCGCGGTACGGGCTGTCGCGCCCCGGTTCGGTCAGCGTGCCGCGCAGGGCGCGCATCTCGTCCGCCGGCAGGGAGTCCACGTAGGCCTGGCCCGCCTTGATCAGCGCCACTGCGCACTGATACATGGTTTCGAAGTAATCGGAGGCGAAGTAGAGGTGCTTGCCCCAGTCGTAGCGGAGCCAGCTCACCGCGTCGATGATGGCGTCAACGTATTCCTGATCTTCCTTCTCGGGGTTGGTGTCGTCGAAACGCAGGTGGCATTCGCCGCCGTAGTGTTCGGCCAGCCCGAAGTTCAGGCAGATCGATTTGGCGTGGCCGTAGTGCAGGTAGCCGTTGGGCTCGGGCGGGAAGCGGGTTTCGACGCGGCCACCCCACTTGCCGTTGCGGTTGTCGTCTTCGATGATGCTGCGGATGAAGTTGCCGGGCGTGGCGGGGGCGGAGTCGCCGGTGCGGTGTTCGGACACGGAAATGGGCCTCGGTGGTCGGTGATGCAGGCGGAATCGCAAGGCGCGATTCTAGCGCGGATGGCGTCTCCCGGCGTGACGGAGGGGGAGGCTGCGGTAAACTCGGACGTTTCCGATACGGGGGTGCAGGCCGATGGAATGGCAGCAGATCGCTGACCGACTGATGCAGTGGCTGACCAGCGAGAACACCGGCTGGCCTCTCATCCTGCAGGTATTCGTGGTGGTGCTGGCGGTCGTCGTGGCCAATTTCGTCATTCGCCGCAGCCTCGAAAAGCTCGAGCAGCGCTCGGCGTCCGAACGCACACCGTGGAGCCATGCCTTGGTGTCGGCTGCACGCAAGCCGGCCAGCCTGCTGTCCTGGGTCGTCGGCCTGAGCTTTGCCGCGCGCATCGTGTATGCCGCGACCGATGCGCATGTGCTGGAGTTTTCCGAGCCGCTGCGAACGGTTGGTGTGATTTTCTGCGTGAGCTGGTTCCTGTACCGCTTCCTGGTCAATGCCGAGGAGGCGGTGGTCGCCCATCAGGTTGCGCGTGATCGCGCCATCGATCGCACCACGGTCGACGCGGTGGGCAAGCTGCTGCGAGTGTCGGTGATCATCACGGCCTCGCTGGTGGCGCTGCAGAGCCTTGGTTTCTCGGTATCCGGTGTGCTTGCCTTCGGCGGTATCGGCGGCATTGCAGTCGGTTTTGCCGCACGCGACCTGCTCGCCAACTTCTTTGGCGGTCTGATGGTGTATCTGGACCGCCCGTTCGCCATCGGTGAGTGGGTGCGCTCGCCCGATCGCGAGATCGAAGGCACGGTGGAGCACATCGGCTGGCGCGTGACCCGCATCCGTACCTTCGACAAGCGCCCGATCTACGTGCCCAACATGGTGTTCACGCAGATCACGGTCGAGAACCCGTCGCGCATGACCAATCGGCGCATTTCCGAGACCGTGGGCGTCCGCTACGACGACTTCGGCCTGGTCGCGCCCATCGTCGAGGATATCCGCGAGATGCTCCGCAGCCATGAGGAGATCGATACGCGGCAGACGCTGATAGTGAACTTCAACCACTACAACGACAGCTCACTCGACATCATGGTGTACACCTTCACCCGCACCACCCAATGGGTGCGTTATCACGAGGTCAAGCAGGACGTGCTGCTGAAGATCGGCGAGATCATCGAGCGCCACGGCGCAGAGATCGCCTTCCCGACGCGCACGCTGCACCTGCCTGAAGGCATGCGCGTGGATGCCGAGCCCGTGCCGGCTGCCGGGGCAGCGCAGTGAGCGCGCCGGGCGTTGCGGCTTTTCTCGCTGTGGGGGGCGGAGCCGCGCTCGGTGCGTGGCTGCGCTGGGGTCTGGGCTTGCTGATGAACCCGTGGTTCGCCTCCGTGCCGCTCGGCACGCTGGCGGCCAACCTGATCGGTGGCGCTCTGATGGGCGCGGTGCTGGCGCTGGTGCACACCCTGCCAACGCTGTCGGCGGCTGCCAAGCTGTTTCTCACCACCGGCCTGCTCGGCGGACTGACCACCTTCTCGACCTTCTCGGCCGAAGGCCTGCATCTGGTGCAGCGCGGCGAATGGGGCTGGCTTGCGGTGCACACGGTGGCGCACGTGGCCGGCTCGCTGGCGATGGCGTGGGCCGGCTACACGCTGATCATGTCGCTGCGCGGTTGAGCCAGCGGACCACGCCGTTGCCGGCGTGGCGGCCGGTGGCGAAGCAGGCGGTGAGCAGATAGCCGCCGGTCGGCGCTTCCCAGTCCAGCATCTCGCCGCAGCAGAACACCCCCGGCACATCCTTCAGCATCAGCGCGTCTTCGAGCGCATCAAGGCGCACGCCGCCGGCGCTGCTGATGGCCTCGTCCAGCGGGCGCGGCCGTAGCAGCCGAAGCGGCAGATGCTTGATGGCGGCGGCCAGTTGCGCTGGGTCATCCATCACCTCGCGCGGCGTGCATTCGCGCAGCAGCCCGGCCTTGACGCCGTCGATGCCGGCCTTG
>JBFHJY010000175.1:0-4781 GCA_041595655.1 Azoarcus sp. | reverse complement strand
TGACCTACTGGATGAACTCCCTGCAACCCATCCCCTACGATGATCCGCATTTCGTGACCCTCAACACCAAACGCACGATCCGCGAGGAGTTGATCTATGACCAGGTCACCTTGCGTCATCCGGTCTATGATCTGGCAGCGCTGGATGCACAAAAGGCGGTGGGCGCAATGAACGGACAGAACAACACATGGTTCTGCGGCACATGGATGCGCCACGGCTTCCATGAGGACGGGCTGCGCTCGGCGCTGCGCGTGGCCGAGGCGCTGGGTGTCAGCGCGCCCTGGACGACGGCCGGCGCCGAGTCGGCTGCCGTGGCGTGATGTTCGCACCGGAGCCGACCGTCAGCTTCGGCGCGGTGATGCACGAGCGCTTTGCGCCGTCGCACAACCGTTTCGTCTATCCGCTCGCCTGGCTGTGCCTGCCCCTGTCACGACTGGCCGAATGCGATCGGCCGCTGCTCGGCATCGATCGCGCGGCGGTGTTCTCGCTGCGCGCACAGGATCATGGCGCGCGGGACGGCTCACCGCTGTTGCCGTGGATCCGCGCGCTGCTGGCCGAACAGGGCCTGTCCGCGTGCACCGACGGCGAGATCATGCTGCAGACCATGCCGCGCCTGTTCGGCTACGTCTTCAATCCGGTCAGCTTCTGGTTCTGTCACGATCGCCAGGGGCAGCTGCGGGTGGTGCTGGCCGAGGTCAATAACACCTTCGGCGGGCGCCACAACTACCTCGTCCATCACCCCGACCTTCGCCCGATCGAGGGCGGCGAACAACTGACGGCGTGCAAGGTGTTTCACGTCTCGCCGTTCTGCCGTGTCGAGGGTGAGTACCGCTTCACGTTCGGTGCGCGTGGCAGCCTGCGTTACGCAAACATCGATTACTGGGTCGATGACGAACTGCGGCTGGCGACGCGCATCGCCGGCCACGCCCAAGCACTCACTTCCGCCGCACTGCGCAAATGGCTGCTGCGCCAACCCTTCATGACGCTGGGCGTGATCGCGCGCATCCACTGGCAGGCCTTGCGCCTGTGGATCAAGCGCGTGCCGTTCTTCGGCAAGTCCGGCCAACCGCTCGAGGAATCCACGAGATGACTTCCAACGAAAACATCATCGATAGCGCGGCGCGTGCCGTCCCGGCCGGCATCCCCGCGGCCACCCGTCTTGCCCTGGAGATGCTCGAGGGCCTGCAGGGTGGGGCGCTGGCGATCGAACTGCCCGACGGTCAGAGCCTGCGCGTGGGGCATGGTGCGCTGGTGGCGCACTGGCGCGTGCGCGATCACGCGGTATTCGAATCGGCACTGGCGCGGGGCGACATCGGGCTGGCCGAGGCCTGGATGGACGGGCTGTGGGAGACGGATCATCTGGCAGCGCTGCTCGGGCTGCTGGCGTCGAATCGGGCCGTGCTGGGCCGCGCCGTATACGGCCGTGCCTTGCGGCTGATGGCCGCAAGGCTGTGGCATCTGCTGCGTGCCAACACGCGTGCCGGTTCGCGCCGCAACATCGAGGCGCACTACGACCTCGGCAACGACTTCTACGCGCTGTGGCTGGACGAGACCATGACCTACTCGGCCGCGGTGTTCGAGTCCGCGGACGGGCCGGGGGAGGGGGCGCTGGCCGAGGCCCAGCGGCGCAAGTATCGGCGCATCCTCGACCGGCTCAATGCCCGCCCGGGCCAGACCATTCTCGAGATCGGCTGCGGCTGGGGCGGATTTGCCGAGGTTGCCGCCACCGAGTACGGCTGCCACGTGCACGGGCTCACGCTGTCGCCTTCGCAGCTGGCCTTCGCGCAAGCGCGCGCGCTCGAGGGCGGTTTCGACGACCGGGCGCGCTTCGAGCTGTGCGACTACCGCGATGCGACGGGCCAGTTCGATCACATCGTCTCGATCGAGATGATCGAGGCGGTCGGCGAGCGCTTCTGGCCGGTGTATTTCGGCCGCATCCATGAGCTGCTCAAGCCGGGCGGGCGCTGCGTGATCCAGGCCATCACCATCGACGACACGCTGTTCGCGCGCTACCGCCGCGGCACCGACTTCATCCAGCGCTACATCTTCCCGGGCGGCATGCTGCCGTCACCCACGGCCGTGGCACGTCAGGCGGCACGCGCGGGCCTGCATGCCTGTGGCGACTTCGCCTTCGGCCGCGACTACGCACGCACGCTGGCGCAGTGGCACGAGCGCTTCGATGCCTGCGAATCGCAGGTCCGCGCGCAGGGCTTCCCGGAGCGCTTCCTGCGCATGTGGCGCTTCTATCTGGCTTATTGCGAAGCCGGCTTCACGACGGGCGACATCGATGTACACCACTATGAATTCGTGCGTACCTGAGCGGCGCCTGCGGACGCTGGTCCTGGCAGTGGCGTTGCTGGCGACCTTGCCGTTGGCGGCATCGGAACGTCGGGCAATGCCATCGGTGCTGCCCGACGCGTCGCAGCCGTGGCAGGTGCTTGGCGAGGCCGACCTGCGCTGGCTGGGCCTGCGCGTCTATGACGCGGCGCTGTGGGTGGCGAACGGTGACGGCTGGGCGCCGGATCGTCCCTTCGCGCTGGAAATCCGTTACGGGCGGGCGATTGCCTCGTGGCGTCTGGTGGACACCAGCGTGGAGGAGATGCGCCGTCTCGGGGTGGCCGACGAGCAGCAGTTGTCAGCCTGGCGCGACCTGCTGGAGGCCGCGTTTCCCGATGTCGAGCGTGACGACACCATCGTCGGCCTGCGCCGCGCCGATGGCAGCGTGAGCTTCTATCACCGCGGAGCGCCGACGATCCGCATCGACGATCCGCAGTTCGCCGGCGCCTTCTTTGCCATCTGGCTGGACGAGCGCACCCGCGAGCCCGACATGCGGGCGCGTCTGCTCGGCCTTGCCGATGAGCGCTGAGCTCGCGCCGGCCGACAAGGCCGCGCTCAGCCCGTTTCGCCTTGCGGCCTATGGCGCGCTCGGTCTGCCGCTGGCCTTTGCCGCCCTGCCGATCTACGTGCATGCGCCGCAACTGTATGCCGGCGAGCTCGGCCTGTCGCTGGCCGTGGTCGGGGCGGTCCTGTTGCTCGTCCGGGTGCTCGACGCCGTCACCGATCCGCTCATCGGTGCGCTCAGCGATCGCTGCGGACAGCGCCGCCTGCCGATCCTGCTGGCCCTGCCGCTGCTTGCCATCGGCATGGTGGCGCTGCTGGCGCCGGTGCCGGGCGCCGGTGCGGCCTGGCTGGCCGGCGCGGTGGTCGTGGTGACACTGGGGTTCTCGCTGGCGACGATCAACTACAACGCCTGGGGCGCCGCGGCGGCCCAGGTGCCGGCCGATCGCACCCGGCTGGTGGCCTGGCGCGAGGCGTGCGCGCTGCTGGGCGTGGTGCTGGCGGCGGCCTTGCCGGCGGTGCTTGCGCCCGACAATGCCACCGGGCTGATGCGCCTGTTGCTGGTCTTTCTGCCGCTGCTGGCGCTGTGCGGCGCGCTGACGCTGCTCGCCGCGCCGGCGCCGGCCGCGCGCGCGCGCCAGGACGGGGTTTTGCTGCGTGATCTGCTGGCAGCGCTGCGCCACCGCCCGTTTCTGGCGTTGCTGGCGGTTTTTGCGGCAAGCGGCATCGCGGCGGCGATTCCGGCTTCGACGGTACTGTTCTTCGTCGCCGACGTGCTTGCTGCGGAACGCCTGGTCGGTGCCTATCTGGCGCTGTATTTCATCGCCGGCGCGGCGGGGCTGCCGCTGTGGGTGCGCATTGCGGCACGGGTCGGCAAGCTGCGCGCGTGGTTGGGTGCGATGCTGCTGTCGGTGGCGGTCTTCGCGTGGGCGGCGTCACTGGGCAGCGGCGATGTGGTGGCCTACGGGCTGATCTGTGTGCTGTCGGGGTTCGCGCTCGGGGCAGACCTGGCCCTGCCGCCGGCGATGCTGGCCGACCTGCTGGCGCGTGACTTTCCGCGCGGCCCGGCGCGCGCCGGCGCGTGGTTCGGCTGGTGGAACTTCGTCACCAAGGCGAATCTGGCGCTGGCGGCGGGTATCGCGCTGCCCTTGCTCGGTGTGCTCGGCTATGCGCCCGGCGCGTCGGACCGGCAGGGATTGTTCGCGCTGGCGCTGGTGTATGCGGGCCTGCCGTGCGTGGCCAAGCTCATGGCTGCAACCCTGCTCTGGCGGTTGCGGCATCAACTGGATTTCGAGGGGAGTGTGCGATGAAGAGACTGCTGTGCGTGTTTGCCGGCATGCTGGGACTGGCCGGTTGCGGTTCGGTCGAGGTGCAACGCTATGCAGCACAGGAACCGACGCTGGACCTGCGCGAGTATTTCAACGGCACGCTCGACGCCTACGGCATCTTCCAGGATCGCTCGGGCGAAGTCGTGAAGCGTTTTCATGTGCTGATCGAGGCGAGCTGGACGGGCGACGTCGGGACGCTGGACGAGCACTTCACGTACTCCGACGGCACCACCCAGCGCAGGGTGTGGACCGTGACGCGGCACGCGGCAGGGCGCTACACCGGCACGGCCGGCGACGTCGTCGGCGAGGCGGTGGGCGAGGCCGCGGGCAATGCCCTGCGCTGGCGTTATGTGCTGGCGCTGCCGGTGGACGGCAAGGTGTACAAGGTCGATTTCGACGACTGGATGTTCCTGATGGACGAGCGTGTGATGCTCAATCGCTCGGAAATGAGCAAGTTCGGCATCCGGCTGGGCGAGGTCACGCTGTCCTTCCACAAGCGGGACCAGTGATGGCGCTGAACCGGCCTGTCCGCGACTGGCAGGGGCGTCGTGTGTGGATCGTCGGCGCTTCCAGCGGCATCGGTGCGGCGCTGGCGCAGGCGCTGGCGCTGCGCGG
>JBFHJY010000174.1:0-4791 GCA_041595655.1 Azoarcus sp. | reverse complement strand
GTCGGTGAACCTGCTTGCACACCTCAAGGACGGCCAGCTCGACCAGGAGAAGCTCGCCCGCACCGTCAAGACCGCGATGCGCATGCTCGACAACGTCGTCGACATCAACTTCTACGCGGTCGGCAAGGCGCGCAACTCCAACCTGCGTCACCGTCCGGTCGGCATGGGCATCATGGGGTTCCAGGACTGCCTGCACAAACTGGGCATCGCGCACGCCTCGCAGGAAGCGGTGGAGTTTGCCGACCGTTCGATGGAGGCCATCGCCTACCAGGCCTACAGCGCGTCCGTTGATCTGGCACGCGAGCGCGGCGCCTATTCAAGCTTCCGTGGCAGCCTGTGGGACCAGGGCGTGCTGCCGCTGGATTCGGTCGATCTACTGGAACGTGAACGCGGCGTGCCGGTCGAGCTCGACCGCTCCAGCACGTTGGACTGGGAGGGCCTGCGCGCGCGCATCCGCGAACACGGCATGCGCAACTCCAACTGCCTCGCCATCGCGCCCACCGCCACCATCGCCAACATCGTCGGCGTGTCGGCCAGCATCGAGCCGGAGTACCGCAATCTGTACGTGAAGTCCAACCTGTCGGGTGAATTCACGGTGGTGAACGAATCGCTGGTGGCCGAGCTCAAGGCGCGAGACCTGTGGGACGAGGTCATGATTTCCGACCTCAAGTACTACGACGGCGTACTGGCAAGGATCGACCGCATCCCCAACGACCTCAAGCGCTTGTATGCCACCGCCTTCGAGCTCGACCCGGTCTGGCTGGTGGAAGCGGCCGCGCGCCGCCAGAAGTGGATCGACCAGGCACAGTCGCTGAACATCTACGTCGCCGGCGCCTCGGGCAAAAAGCTGCACGACACCTACATGCTGGCGTGGACGCGCGGCCTCAAGACCACCTACTACCTGCGTTCGCTGGGCGCCACCTCGGCCGAGAAATCCACCGGCAGCGGCGGTGAACTGAACGCCGTGGCCGCCACGGTCGCGGCCGTGGCCACGGCCCAGGGCGGCGAGCCCAAGTTCTGCTCCATCGACGATCCCGATTGCGAAGCCTGCCAGTGACCATGGATGCCGGATGCGCTTCGCTTATCCGGCCTACGGTCAGCCCCAAACGCGTAGGCCGGATAAGCGCCGCAGGTGCGCATCCGGCACTCTGCCCACAATGTTCCGAACAGGAAAACCGACATGCTCGATTTTGAAGACAACATCGCTGCCGCCCCTGCGGTGCCGCACACCCCCAGCCCGACCCTGACAGTCGAAGCCACCGCTGCACCCGAAAGCCAGCGCGTGCGCGCCTCCGACAAGCGCGCCATCAACGGCGCCACCGACGTGAATCAGTTGGTGCCGTTCAAGTACCACTGGGCATGGGAAAAGTATCTGGCGGGCTGCGCCAACCACTGGATGCCGCAGGAGGTGTCCATGCAGCGCGACATCGCGCAGTGGAAAGACCCCAATGCGCTGTCGGCCGACGAGCGCCTGATCGTCAAGCGCAACCTCGGCTTCTTCGTCACCGCCGATTCGCTCGCGGCCAACAACATCGTGCTCGGCACCTACCGCCACATCACCGCGCCCGAGTGCCGTCAGTACCTGCTGCGTCAGGCCTTCGAGGAAGCCATCCACACCCACGCCTACCAGTACATCGTCGAGTCGCTGGGTCTGGACGAGGGCGAGATCTTCAACGCCTATCACGAGGTCGACAGCATCCGCGCCAAGGACGACTTCCTGATCCCGTTCATCGACACGCTGACCAACCCGGACTTCCGCACCGGCACGCCCGAGACCGATCAGCAACTGCTGCGCTCGCTGATCGTCTTCGCCTGCATCATGGAAGGCATCTTCTTCTATGTCGGTTTCGTGCAGATCCTGGCGCTGGGCCGCCAGAACAAGATGACGGGTGCGGCCGAGCAGTATCAGTACATCCTGCGTGACGAGTCGCTGCACTGCAATTTCGGCGTCGACCTGATCAACACCATCAAGCAGGAAAACCCCCACCTGTGGACGCCGGCCTTCCGCGAGGAAATCCGCGAGCTGATCATGCAGGGCGTGGCACTGGAGTACCGCTACGCCGAGGACACCATGCCGCGCGGCGTGCTGGGCCTGAATGCGCCGATGTTCAAGGAATACCTGCGCTTCGTCGCCAACCGCCGATGCCGCCAGATCGGTGTGGACGAGGTCTATCCGGGCGCCGACAACCCCTTCCCGTGGATGAGCGAAATGATCGACCTGAAGAAGGAGAAGAACTTCTTCGAAACCCGTGTCACGGAATATCAGACCGGGGGCACGCTGGCCTGGGACTGATCGGGTAAGCTGCCGGCATGAACGCCCCCGCTCCTATTCCCGCTCCCGTCCCGGCGACCGAATGTCCGCTGTGCGGCGGCCCGAATGCCTGCGGGCCCGCCGGCAGCGGAAGTTTCGACACGCCGTGCTGGTGTACCGCCACACCTGTAACGTCCGAACTGATCGACAGCGTTCCGGAAGCCAAGCGCGGCAAGGCCTGCATCTGTGCCGCCTGCGTCGCACGACAGGGCCGCGCCTGATGCGTATCTGGGTCGATGCCGACGCCTGTCCGGTGGCGGTCAAGGACATCCTGTTCCGTGCGGCGCAACGCACCGGGCGCGAACTGACGCTGGTCGCCAACCAGCTGTTGCGCGTGCCGGCCGCGCCCAACATCCGCGCGGTGCAGGTGCCGGGCGGCTTCGATGTGGCCGACGACTGGATTGCCGAGCGCGCGTCAGAGGGCGACCTGGTCATCACGGCCGACATTCCGCTGGCGGCGCAGATCGTCGAAAAGGGTGCCATCGCGCTCAGCCCGCGTGGCGAACGCTACGGCAAGGAGAACATCCGCGAGCTGCTCGACCTGCGCAACTTCATGGACACGCTGCGCAGCAGCGGTGTGCAGACCGGCGGACCGGCCGCCTTCGGTCAGGCTGACCGGCAGAAGTTCGCCAACCAGCTCGACAGCCTGCTCGCCCGACGCACATGACAACGCCCGGCCAGGCCGGGCGTGCAGGTCCTGCAGTTCTGCGCTCAGGCCGCCTTCTTCTTGGGGAAGAAGCCGGACGGGCCGGAGCGCAGTCCGGGTGTGCGGCAGAAGCGGAAGTAGCCGCCGAGGCCGATCGCGTCGTGCATCGCATCGATGGCGTCGAGGCCGACGAAGATCCTGCCCTCGGCATCCCGAACGTGGATGGTCTTCCTCACCGCGTCCGTCTGACAGCCGAAATCCTCGGCCTTGCCGTCGGCGGAGATATCGACCAGCGTCATCAGCCTGTCCTTGTCCTTGCTCGTGAGCCTCTGGACTTCAAGCTTGCTCGACAGATTGCGGCTGTCGTAGATGACGGTGAGCGGAGTTTGCGCGGTACTCATTGAATTCTCCCGTGCATGGACTGAAAACCTGTCTGACCCGGCGACTGTCGTACCGGACCGAGACTATATTGAAGGGCCCCCGGACGCCGATTGCAAGCCTGGCAGGAGCAGGCAAGCCTCGACAGGCGGTCATGCGAGTTTTAGCATATGCCGATACACGAATTTCTGGAGACGATGATGCGCGCCTTTGCAAACCGCCTGATGGCTGCCCTGTGCCTTGTCGCAGCGCCGCTCGCGCAGGCGATCGACATGACTCCGGTGCAGGTTGCGCCACACAGCTGGTACGTCCTCGGCAAGGCCGGCATGGCGTCGGCAGCCAACGAGGGCTTCATGTCGAACGCCGGCTTCGTCGTCACCGACGAGGGTGTGGTGGTGCTCGATGCGCTCGGCACGCCGGTGCTGGGCGAACAGCTCATCGGCGAGATCGAGAAGATCACCGACAAGCCGATCAAGCTGGTCATCATCAGCCACTACCACGCCGACCACTATTACGGCCTGCAGGCCTTCAAGGAGCGCGGCATTGAAGTTTGGGCGCACCAGGCGGGCGAGCCCATCCTCAATTCCGAAGACGCGCGTGCGCGGCTTGAGCAGCGTCGCGCCGACCTGTTCCCGTTCGTCGACGAGAAGACCCAGCCGACGCCGGCCGACCGCTGGCTCGACGACGACGGCGCCGAGATCCGGCTCGGCGGCGTGACCATGCGGGTGATCTACGTCGGCCCGACGCACTCGCCCGACGATGTCGTGCTGCATGTGGTCGAGGATGATCTGGTGTTTGCCGGGGACCTGCTGTTCCGTGGCCGTGTGCCTTTCGTCGGCAATGCCGACACGCGCGGCTGGCTGAAGGCACTCGATCGCCTGCTCGAGATCGACGCCAAGGTGCTGGTGCCCGGTCACGGCCCGGTGTCGAAGAACCCGCAGGCCGACCTGGTGATGACGCGTGACTACCTGCGCTTCCTGCGCGACGAGCTGGGCAAGGCGGTCGAGGAGATGAAGTCCTTCGACGAGGCCTACGACGACATCGACTGGAGCGCCTGGGAGAAGCTGCCCGCCTTTCGTGAGGCCAACCGCCTGAACGCCTATAACGTGTTCATCCAGATGGAGCAGAGCTCGCTGCGGTAGCTGGGTGGGTCGCGTTGAGCCGAAGGCGAAAGGCGACTTCGGCAGCTGTGCCAGCGAAGGCTTCGCAATTCGCTTCGCTCAGCGCGACCTACGGCTTGCGCCGGCCGCACTCGGCGCAGATTGCGCTCAGTTCGATCTCCGGACTGGCCAGCGTGTGGCCGGCGGCCTTGAGCCCCTTCATCAGCCCTGCCAGTGCGTCGTCGTCGTGCAGTTCGGTAACGGTGCCGCACTCGGGACACACCAGAAACAACGCGGCCTGATCGTGCCCCTCATGGTGGCAGGCGACGAACTGGTTGGTGCGTGCGATGCGGTGC
>JBFHJY010000173.1:0-4919 GCA_041595655.1 Azoarcus sp. | reverse complement strand
GTTCCTGGAGTGAGTGGTGCGCCGATCCGGCGCGACCGGTGGTGACGGGCGACGCGTAACCGGCGCCGGATGCTGGCAGCAACCGTCAGATAAGCGCCGCAAAGGCGCGCATCTGACATCCGCGATTGCTGAACGGCTGATGTCAGATGCGCTGCGCTTATCTGACCTGCGGCTACTCCCAATCCACCTTTTCGACTTCGCCCAGCGCGCGGCCGAGGAAGCGCTCGCCGATGGTCTGGAAGCGCAGCGGTACGTCGGTGACGTAGCAGCGGTGCGTCGGCGTGCCATTGCTGCGCGCCAGACCCAGCGCCTGCAGCTGCGCCGCTGCCAGCTCGGCGGTGGTGCTGGCCGAGTCGATCAGTCGCACCTTCCTGCCGGCGACGCGCTTGAGCAGCGGCTTGAGAAGCGGATAGTGGGTGCAGCCCAGCACCAGGCTGTCCACTTCCTCGGCCAGCACCGGCTTGAGGTATTCGCGGGCGGTCAGGCGCGTCACCGGGTGATCAAGCCAGCCTTCCTCAACCAGCGGCACGAACAGCGGGCAGGCCGACGAATACACCTGCACCGTCGGGTCGAGCGCATGCATGCGCAGCGCGTAGGCATTGCTGTTGATGGTGGTCAACGTGCCGATCACGCCGATGTGTCGCGCCACCGACTGCGCCAGCGCCGCCTGGGAACCGGCCTCGATGACATCCACCACCGGCACGTCGCGCGCCAGTTCGCGCACCACGTCGGCTGCCACTGCCGCCATGGTGTTGCACGCCACGATCAGCATCTTGACGTCGCGTTGCAGCAGGAATTGCGTGATCTCGCCGGTGAAGCGGCGGATGGTGTCAACCGACTTGATGCCGTAGGGCACGCGCGCGGTATCGCCGAAATAGGCGATGTCCTCGAACGGCAGGCGGTCCATCAGCGCCCGCACCACCGTCAGTCCGCCGATGCCCGAATCGAACACCCCGATGGGGCCGTCATGCCGCGTCATGTGCTTTCCCGCGTTGAAAGGAGGCGATTCTAGCGCGCGGCGGCCCGCACACCGTAGCCGTAGGTCAGATAAGCGCCGCAGGCGCGCATCTGACATCCGTAGCCACGGCCATGCGTGGCTGTTTGGTGGATGCGCTGCGCTTATCCACCCTACGGCTGCTCCCGTCCGTAGGCCGCATCAGCGCAGCGCAGGTGGCGCCCGCGCGGCGACCGTAAACGCAAAAAAGCCCGGTTGCCCGGGCTTTTTCACTGCGGCGGAGCGACGATCAGTCGTCGATGCGCTGGATGTTCGCTGCCTGCTTGCCCTTGGGGCCGGAGACGATGTCGAACGAAACCTTCTGGTTCTCGGCCAGCGACTTGAAGCCGTTGCCCTGAATCGCGGAGAAGTGAGCGAAAACGTCTTCGCCGCCGTCAGCCGGGGTGATGAAGCCGAAGCCCTTGGCGTCGTTGAACCACTTGACAGTACCTTGTGCCATGAAATGCATTCCTTGCAATGATTGAGATAGTGCGTGGGCAATAGCCCGGTAGTACGAGAATCAAGGCGAGGAGCACAAACCGTATACCACTGGAGGTACTGCGTAAGAGCTGTCGTACTTTGAAAACCCGCGGACGGAGTATGTTCCTGCGCGGGGCAGAACACAAGAATTTTCTCGGAACGGCGCCCGGGGCGCGACATCGGGCTGCTTGCGGATCGGCTTGTTGTGCTTGCGCAACACTTGTGCGGCGGGATTGCCGACAAAGCGAGTCTTTGCTTGCGCCGGACTGTGCCGGCTTTGCACAATCAGCCACAGCTTCTCGAACGAGAGGTAAGTGGAGCCGGCGGGGATGCCGGTTTTAACTTGAACCTAGAGGGGAAATTTCCATGCAAAAGAAACTCATCGCCCTGGCGGTTGCTGGCCTCGTGTCCGCTCCGGCGTTCGCCCAGTCGAACGTGCAGATCTACGGCGTGGTCGACGCCGGTGTCAGCAGCTACAAGTCTGGCGACAACAAGTTCAACGGTGTCGAGTCCGGCCTGCTGTCGGCTTCGCGCATTGGCTTCCGTGGTACCGAGGACCTGGGCAACGGTCTGAAGGCCAAGTTCACCCTCGAGTACGGCATCAACGCTGACCGTGGTACTGGCCCGACCGGCGCCCGTCAGTCGTGGGTCGGTCTGGAAGGCGGCTTCGGCTTCGTCGGTCTCGGCCGTCAGTACTCGCCGGGTCACAACTACATGGGTTCGCTTGACACCATGGGTGGTTCCGCCGCGTTCAACCCGTACCTCGACATCACCAGCAGCACCATCGCCAACGGCGGTCCGGGTCGCTGGAACAACGCCATCAACTACAAGTCCCCGAACATGGGTGGCTTCTCGGTTCAGGCCATCTACGCCTTCGGCGAGAACGGTGACCAGGCTGACGATGACGGCAACCGCGATCTTGGCAACCGCTGGGGTATCGGCGCAGGTTACAAGAACGGCCCGATCAAGGTTGGTGCAGCCTATCACCGCACCAAGGGTGGTAACGATATCGACACGACCTGCGCCCCTGGTGTTGGCTTCACCACCGACATTACCGATATTGATTGCACCTCCACTGTTGCCGGTGAAATCGATGACGTCAAAGAGTGGATGCTCGGCGGTGGCTACAACTTCGGTTTCATGGACCTGAACCTGGCTTACGTACAAGTCAAGCAGGACAGCGACAAGGAAAAGACCTGGTACCTGAACGGCGCGATCCCGGTCAGCGAATCCGGCAAGATCCTGCTGGGCTACGCTCAGGCCAAGTACGAAGTCACCGGTGTTGAAGATCAGAAGCTGAAGGCCTACACGCTGGCCTACACCCACAGCCTGTCCAAGCGCACCACCGCTTACGCCGGCTACACCCACATCGACAACGACGATCTCGGCGAAGCTGGCCCGATCGGTGCGATCGATGTCGAGACCGGCGAGAAGACGAAGGGCTTCTCGGTTGGTGTTCGCCACACGTTCTAATCGTCTCCTGACGGTTTGAATGCAGAACGGGCGCTTCGGCGCCCGTTTTTTCGTTTACCTGCGGTACCTGCACGCAGCGGCTCGCTGCGGCGCGTCACGCACGGGGCGCCGACGTGGCCGGCCGGCGCCCAACCTGCTAGACTCGTCGCCTGTCCGTAAACTCGCAAGAGCGTCCTCGAGGACGCCGACCGGCCCATCCCCATGCGCATCCTGATCAGCAACGACGACGGCTATTTCGCCCCCGGACTGGCCGCGCTGGCCGAGGCGCTGCAGGAGCTGGGCGACATCACGGTGGTGGCGCCGGAGCGCGACCGCAGCGGCGCCAGCAACTCGCTGACGCTGGATCGGCCGCTGTCGCTGCGCCAGGCTGCCAACGGTTTCCACTTCGTCAACGGCACGCCGACCGACTGCGTGCATCTGGCCGTCACCGGCATGTTCGATCATCTGCCCGACATGGTGGTGTCGGGCATCAACCACGGCGCCAACATGGGCGACGACACCATCTATTCCGGCACCGTCGCGGCCGCCACCGAGGGCTTCCTGCTGGGCGTGCCGTCGATCGCGTTCTCGCTGGCGAGCAGGTCGGCGACTGATTTCTCCGGCGCCGCGCGGGTGGCGCGCGACATCGTGCGCCGCTTCCTCGACCAGCCGTTCCGCGAACCGGTGTTGCTCAACGTGAACATTCCCGACCGGCCGTTCGAGTCCATCCGCGGCGTGTGCGCGACGCGCCTGGGCAAGCGCCACAAGGCCGAGCCGGTGATCCGCGGCACCAATCCGCGCGCCGAGACGGTGTACTGGATCGGTCCGGCCGGCAAGGCGGCCGATGCCGGCGCCGGCACCGACTTCAACGCGGTGGAGCAGGGCTTCGTGTCGGTGACGCCGCTGCGCATGGATCTGACCCACAATGGCCAGATTCCGACCGTCGCCGAGTGGCTGGAAACCTGAGCATGGGCGTGCAGGGTCATCCGGCGGGCAACCGCGCGCTGGCGCGCATGATCGAACGCCTGCGCCGCCAGGGCATCCGCGACGAGAAGGTGCTGGAGGCAATGTTGCGCGTGCCGCGCGCCTCCTTCGTGGACAAGGGGCTGGTGTTCACGGCCTATGACGACACGCCGCTGCCGATCGGCTTCCAGCAGACCATCTCGCAGCCCTTCGTGGTGGCGCGCATGATCGAGATGCTGCGTGCCGGCGGCCGCGAACTGGGGCGTACGCTGGAGGTCGGAGCAGGGTGTGGTTATCAGGCGGCGGTGCTGTCCTTCGTCGCCAGTGAAGTGTTTGCGGTCGAGCGCATCCGTCCGCTGCTCGAGCGCGCCAAGGAAAATCTGCGGCTGCTGCGCCGGCCGAACCTGCGTCTGAAACATGCTGATGGTGTTATGGGCTTGCCAGAGGCGGCGCCGTTCGACACCATCATCGTTGCAGCCGCCGCCCGTGAGGTGCCGGAGGCGCTCAAACAGCAGCTGGCGCCCGGTGGCCGCATGCTGGTGCCGGTGGGCAACGGCGAGCAGATGCTGGTGATGGTCGAGCGCGGCCGCGATGGTTTCAAGCTGAGCCGGCACGAGGCAGTCCGCTTCGTGCCTTTGCTGGATGGAGTCGAATGAACAATTCACTGAACAAGATGCGCGGGGCCCGGATGCTGGGGCTGATTGCCTCGGCCGTATTGCTGGCCGGTTGCGTGGCGCAGGCGCCTGCGCCGGTGCGCAGCGGCGGCAGCGCCGGGCAGGCGACGCGAGCGGCCGATGAGGCCGCCGAATTCCACGTGGTGCAAGCCGGTGACACGCTGATGGGCATCAGCCGGCGCTACAACCGCAGCACCATCGAGCTGGCGATGTTGAACGGGCTGACCGATCCCAACCAGATCAAGGTGGGGCAGCGCCTGCGCGTGCGCCCCGCCGGCGCGGAAGCGCCAACCGCGGCCACGCCGGAAGGCGTTGAGATCAAGCCGATCGACTTGAGCGGCAGCATGGTGGGGCCG
>JBFHJY010000172.1:0-4929 GCA_041595655.1 Azoarcus sp. | reverse complement strand
GTGGAGCGCCCGCCGCGCGAGTTGATCGAGGCGCTGGACCAATTGTTCTCGTCACGGGAGGCCACCTGATGCCGGGTTCTCGCAGTCCCTGTCCCCCCCGTAGGTCGGGTAAGCGCAGCGCACCCGACGGCGGCCTTTGTCGCATGCGCTGCGCTTATGCGACCTACGGACCCGTCCCCGCTGTCAAGGTAGCCGCATGATCCCCTGCCTGTCCGCCACCCCGATGCCCGATACGCCCGCGACGGAAATCGCCGCCCACATCGAACGCTGGGCCGAGCGCGGCTGGTTGCGCCCGCTCGATGCCGCCTTCGCCGGCTTTCTGTGGCGCGAGGCGCCGGACGCGCCCGGCCTGTTGCTGCTTGCCGCAGCGCTGGCCAGCCACCAGCTCGGCCGCGGCCACGCTTGCCTCGATCTGGCCGCGACCCTGGCCGACCCGGACTTTGCGCTGTCGCTGCCGCCCGACGGCGTGCAGGACGCAACCGATACGCCACGCTCGCTGCTCGCTGGCGTCGATGTCGCCGCGTGGCGTGCGGCGCTGGAGCATCCGCAACTGGTCGGCGACGGAGAGGGCGACACGCCGCTGGTGCTGACCGGCGAGCGTCTGTACCTGCGCCGCTACTGGCGCTTCGAGCAGGCCGTGATCGCCGCCGTGTCGGCGCGCGTGGCGGCTCCGGCCGCGGCACCGGCCGCTGAAGTGCGCCGCGTGCTCGACACCTTGTTTGCGGCCTCAGCCGACACCGACTGGCAGAAGCTCGCCTGCGCGCTGGCCGCGCGCAGCGCCTTCTCGGTCATCACCGGCGGCCCCGGCACCGGCAAGACCACCACCGTGGTGCGCCTGCTCGCGCTGCTGCAGTCGCTTGCCTTGCAGGCCGATCCCGCGCGGCCGCTGCGCATCCGGCTGGCTGCGCCTACCGGCAAGGCTGCGGCGCGGCTCAACGCCTCCATAGGCGGCGCGCTGGCGATGCTCGATGTCGACGACACGGTGCGCGCCGCGATTCCCGCCACCGTCACCACGCTGCACCGCCTGCTCGGCGCGCGGCCCGATTCGCGGGCCTTCCGCCATGACGCGGATCACCCGCTGGCGCTGGACGTGCTGGTGGTGGATGAGGCCTCGATGGTGGACCTCGAAATGATGGCCGCCGTGCTCGCCGCATTGCCGCCCACGGCACGGCTGGTGCTGCTCGGCGACCGCGACCAGCTCGCCTCGGTCGAGGCCGGTGCCGTGCTCGGCGTGCTCGCCGCGCGGGCGCGCGAAGCGCACTACACGCCGGATACCGCAGCCTGGCTGATGGAGGCCAGCGGGCAGCGGATCGCGCCGGAATTCATCGACGCAGCCGGTACCGCGCTCGACCAGAGCATCGCCATGCTGCGCGTCTCGCGCCGCTTCGACGCGGCCAGCGGCATCGGCCGGCTGGCCGACGCGGTCAATGCCGGCGCACCGGCAAAGGTCGCGGATGAACTCGCCGCCGCGCATGCCGATGTGGCCAGCCACGCCGGAACGGATGCGCTCGCCGCGCTGCGCGCCGCCGTGCTCGACGGCACGCGCGCATGGCTGGAACTGGCAAGTGAACCGGTGCCGGCCGAGGACGACGCGGCCGACGACTTCGCGCGCCGCGTGCTCGAAACGCAGGCCGGTTTCCAGGTGTTGTGCGCCGTGCGCAAGGGCGAGTGGGGCGTGGAAGGGCTCAACCGCGTCATTGCGCGCTGGCTCGGCGCCGCCGGGCGCATCGACACCGGCCACGACTGGTACGCCGGCCGGCCGGTGCTGGTCACGCACAACGACTACGGTCTGGGGCTGATGAACGGCGACATCGGCGTGACGCTCGCGCGGCGCGAGGCCGACGGCAGCACGCGACTGCGCGTGGCCTTCGTCACCAGCGATACGGGCCGCGTGCGCTGGGTGCTGCCGAGCCGCCTGCGTGCGGTGGAAACGGTGTTTGCGATGACGGTGCACAAATCCCAGGGCTCGGAATTCGGCGCGATTGCGCTGGTGTTGCCCGACGCCGTCAGCCCGATTCTGACGCGTGAACTGCTCTACACGGGCATCACCCGTGCGCGCTCACGCCTGGCCCTGTTCAACCCCGGCGGCGAGCGCGTGCTGGAAGCCGCCGTGACCCGCCGTGTGTTGCGCGCCAGCGGGCTGGATGCGCTGCATGTTCCTGCGTAGTAGGGCGGGCGCAACATTTACCAGCGGTCGGGCTTGCGCCTGCGATCCCGTCAGTACAGCAGGAACGGTCGGCGGGTCTCTTGCCAGGCCTGTTCGTCGCGCCCAGCGAGCTCGTCGAGCCTTGCCGGAGCCGCGTTGCAGTCATCTACCCATTCGCGCAGCAGCGGGCTGCCGTTGATGAGGTCGATGGCCAGGCGATCGTGCTCGTATTCGTAGGGAAAGTCGCGCCACAGCGGGTAGTCCGGTGCCAGCTGACGAATGGCCCGGAAGGCCAGCGCCTGCAGCCGCCAGGGGCGGAAAGCGGCGTGGTCGTAGGCGGGCAGGTCGACATGCATCTGTACGCCGCTGCACAGTTTGCCGGCGTGCTTGTGGAAGGTGGGGTCGAACCAGCACGGGCGCAGCACACAGCCGGCCAGCCAGTGCGGCGCGAGCTGGTGCATGGTGGCGATGACGGCCTCGGCATCGATGTCCGGCGCGCCGAACATCTCCAGCGGGCGCGTCGTTCCCCGGCCTTCGGACAGCGTCGTGCCCTCCAGCATTACGCTGCCGGCGTAGCAGCGCGCCATCGAAAGGTTGGGGGCATTGGGGCTGGGGTTGATCCAGGCCCGATCCTGCGGCCAGCCGTGGCCCGGCGCGGCCTCGGGCTGCCAGCCTTCCATCGTCACGACTTCCAGATCGACATCCAGGTGCAGATGTGCGACGAACCAGCGCGCCAGCTCGCCCATGGTCAGGCCGTGGCGCATCGGCAAGGGGCCGGCGCCGACGAAGCTTTCCCAGCCCGGCCGCAGGCTCAGCCCTTCGACCGGGCGTCCGGCGGGGTTGGGGCGGTCGAGCACCCACACGCTCTTGCCGAGCTTCGCGGCTTCCTCAAGCACATAGCGCAGCGTGGTGATGAAGGTGTAGATACGGCAGCCCAGATCCTGCAGGTCCACCAGCAGCACGTCGAAGCTGTCCATCATGCGCGCGGTGGGGCGGCGCACTTCGCCGTACAGGCTGAATACCGGAATGCCCAGACGCGGGTCGATGAAGTCTTCGGATTCGACCATGTTGTCCTGCTTGTCGCCGCGCAGTCCGTGCTGCGGGCCGAAGGCGGCGGTGAGGCGGATCTCCGGCAATGCCGCCAGCGCGTCCAGCGCGTGGTCGAGCTGCGGCGTGACGGACGCCGGATGTGCCAGCAGCGCGACACGGCGGCCGGACAGTTTGCGGCGCAGCGCAGGGATTGCCAGGAGTCGGTCCAGTCCGGTCTTGAGCGGGGTCATGGTGCAGGGCCGCGGTTGAAAGCCGGCATCTTAGCCCGAGCAGTCCGTTGCCAAGGCTTGAAACATATCCTCACTGACATGTTGCAACTGGCCGTCGGGGGCGGTTTAGGATGAAGCCGTGTTGAAACGCAAGGAACACGACCATGAAAGCCAAAGTCTTGATGCCGTTGCTGGCGATGGCCATCCTCGCTACCGGCTGTTCGACCTGGGATGGCATGTCCAAGCGTGAAAGGAGTGCCGCAGTCGGCGCCGGTGCCGGCGGTCTGGCCGGCGCGGTGATCACCAACGGTGGCGTCCTCGGTACCGTCGGCGGTGCAGCCATTGGTGGCGTCATCGGCGACCAGGTCGGCAAGCAATAATTCTCTCCCCTCGGCGCCTGCGGGTGCCTGATTTGCGACGCGGCTTCCGGGCCGCGTTATTCATTGTGCTTCAGCGCAAGGCTGACAGTTCGGGCAGGGCGACCAGATTGCAACCGGCGCGCTGCAAGGCGTCCCGCACGGCGTGTGCCACTTCGACGGCGTGCAGGTTGTCGCCATGCACGCAGATGCTGTGAAACGGTGCTTCCAGCTTTCTGCCGTTGATGGACACGATGCCGCCGGCATCGATCATGCGCAGCACGTGGGCCACGCACGTGGCACGATCTGTCAGTACGGCACCGGGCTGACTGCGTGGCATCAGGTGGCCCTCATCGGTGTAGGCGCGATCTGCGAAGATCTCGCCGGCCACGCGCAGCCCCTGCCTGCGCCCGATCAGGTCCAGCTGCGAGCCGGCCGGCGCGAGCAGGATCAGCTCGGGGTCGAAGTCCTTGATGGCCTTGATCACATTGGTGGCCATGACCGGGTCTTCGCTCGCCATGTTCGACAGCGCTCCGTGCGGCTTCACATGCGTCATCGCCAGCCCCTCGACGCGTGCCATGCCGGCCAGAGCGCCGAGCTGGTAGAGGATGATGGCCTGCAGCTCGTCCGGTGCGATGTGCATCGCACGCCGTCCGAAGCCCTGTAGGTCGGGGAATGCCGGGTGCGCGCCGACGCTTACGCGGTTGCGCCGGGCGGCATGCAGCGTGCGCCGCATGATCTGCGGATCGCCGGCATGAAAGCCGCAGGCGATGCTGGCGCTGCCGACGATGGAGAGCATGGTTGCGTCGTCGCCCATCTTCCAGGCGCCGAAGGATTCACCGAGATCTGCGTTGAGGTTCAGTTGCATGGGGCGTCCTGCCGGTTCATTTCACGCATTGTCCGGGTACAGCGCGGCGAGGTCGATGCCTTCATCGGTGAGCCGGTGCAGCCTTGCCAGCCGGGCTGCGAGGGCGCCGGCCGCCTCGCGCGCAGCCTGCCCGCCGGCGACCGGGTCGACTCGCGTGAAGCGCACCGTTTCCCCGGGCTTGCGCGTGGCCAGCCGCGGAAGGTCGGCCGAGAGCACCGTGGCGATCTTGGGATAGCCTCCGGCGGTTTGCGCATCGGCCAGCAGTACGATGGGCTGGCCATGGCCCGGCACCTGGATTGC
>JBFHJY010000171.1:0-4984 GCA_041595655.1 Azoarcus sp. | reverse complement strand
CTCCAACGACAACGTCGCGACCTTCATCAAGGAGCTGGTGCTCGAGCTGCCCGCAGGCGAGCACGTCGACTTCCGCGCCGGCGGCTACATCCAGATCGAGGCCCCCCCGCACGAGGTCGATTTCAAGAACTTCGACATCGCAGAGCGCTTCCGCGACGACTGGGACCGCTTCAACGTATGGCAGTACAAGTCCAAGGTCGACGAAGAAACGGTGCGCGCCTACTCGATGGCGAACTATCCGGAAGAGCACGGCATCATCATGCTCAACGTCCGTATCGCCACCCCGCCGCCGCGCGCCGAAGGCGTACCGCCGGGCAAGATGTCGTCCTTCATCTTCAACCTCAAGGCTGGCGACAAGGTCACGATCTCTGGTCCGTTCGGTGAATTCTTCGCCCGCGACACGGATGCCGAGATGGTGTTCATCGGCGGCGGTGCCGGCATGGCGCCGATGCGCTCGCACATCTTCGACCAGCTGCGCCGGCTCAAGTCCAAGCGCAAGATGAGCTTCTGGTATGGTGCCCGCTCCAAGCGCGAGATGTTCTACGTCGAGGACTTCGACATGCTCGCCAAGGAGAACGAGAACTTCGTGTGGCACTGCGCGCTGTCGGATCCGCTGCCGGAGGACAACTGGACGGGCTATACGGGCTTCATCCACAATGTCCTCTATGAGAACTACCTCAAGGACCACCCGGCCCCCGAGGATTGCGAGTTCTACATGTGCGGCCCCCCGATGATGAACGCCGCCGTCATCCAGATGCTGCTCGACCTCGGCGTCGAACGCGAAAACATCATGCTGGACGATTTCGGCGGCTGATGTTCCCCCGCTGGCCCGGCCCTCCCCGGCCGGGCCCTTGCAACCCACAGGAGAGCGCATGTCGACCTACCTCGTAACCTTCCTGATCATGGGAATCGCCGTTCTTGCAATGGCCGTCGGCGTACTTGCCGGACGCAAGCCGATCGCCGGAAGCTGTGGCGGCCTGGGCAAGTTCAATATCGAATGCGTAGCGGGCTGCGACAAGCCCTGCCCCAAGCGCGAAGCGCGTGCGCAGGCACAAGCCGAGCAACAACACTAAGAAACGCGAAAGGGAGAAACATGCTCAAGTCGCTACTCGTCAAGGACTACATGTCCGGTGACCCGCTGGCCTTCACGCCGGACATGGACGTTCTCGACGCCATCCATCTGCTGCTCAAGCACGAGATGACCGGCGCCCCCGTTGTCGACAACATGGGCCGCGTGGTCGGCTTCCTGTCCGAGAAAGACTGCATCAAGACAGCGGTCAGCGCCTCGTATCATGAAGAACGCGGTGGCCGTGTCAGCGAGCTGATGTCGCACAGCGTCGTCACGCTGGAACCGGACTCGTCGCTGATGGAAGCCGCCGAGATGTTCGTCAGCAGTCCGTTCCGCTGTTACCCGGTGGTTGAGGAAGGCAAGTTGGTCGGCCAGCTGTCGCGTCGCAACATCCTGAAGGCGCTTGAAAAACTCTGGTGAGACGACGCCAGAGGCGTCATCACCCTCCGAGCCGGCACATGCCGGCTTTTTTCATGCCCGCACATACCGACCATGGGCAAGGATTGCGCTAGAATTCACGCTTTTCCGCCGTATTCCCGGCGGACCACCGCCCTGATATCCGCTGGAGAGTTCTGACATGTCCATGGCCGACCGTGACGGTTTCATCTGGTACGACGGCAAGCTCGTACCGTGGCGTGATGCTACCACTCACGTACTGACCCATTCCCTGCATTACGGTGTGGCCGTGTTCGAGGGCGTTCGCGCATACAAGACCGAACGTGGCACGGCAATCTTCCGCCTGGCCGAGCATACGCAACGCCTGCTCAACTCCGGCAAGATCTACATGATGGACATCCCCTACGGACGGGATGAGCTGATGGAAGCACAGTGCGAGGTAGTCCGTTCCAACGGCCTCGAATCGGGCTACCTGCGCCCGATCGCCTTTTACGGATCGGAAAAGATGGGCATCTCGACCCGCGGCGCAACCGTGCATGTCGCCGTGGCGGCCTGGCCGTGGGGCGCCTATCTCGGAGAAGAAGGCATCGAGCGCGGCATCCGCGTCAAGACCTCGTCATTTGCCCGCCATCACGTCAATGTGACGATGCCGCGCGCGAAGCTCGCCAGCACATACGCCAACTCCATCCTCGCCAATCTCGAGGTCACCGCACAGGGCTACGACGAAGCGCTGCTGCTGGACACCCAGGGATTCGTCGCGGAAGGAGCCGGCGAGAACCTGTTCGTCATCAAGGACGGCAAGATCTACGAACCCGAGATCGCTTCGGCGTTGACCGGCATCACGCGCGACTCGGTCATCACCATCGCACGCGAGCTGGGCCTCGAAGTCCAGTCCAAACGCCTCACCCGCGACGATATCTACATCGCCGACGAGGCCTTCTTCACCGGCACGGCAGCCGAGGTCACGCCGATTCGCGAGCTCGACGACCGCATCATCGGCACGGGTTCGCGCGGCCCGGTGACGCAGAAGATCCAGTCGCGTTACTTCGACATCGTCAACGGCCGTGCGCCCGAGCACGACCACTGGCTGACCTACGTCTGATCAGCTTGAACGCGCCGTGTCAGTCCACCTGAATTCACCCTGGTGGCTGCCCGGCGCGCATCTGCAGACCATATACCCGCTGCTGCGCAAACCACCGCCGCTTGCCTTGCGACGCCAGCAACTGGAGACCCCGGACGGGGACTTCCTTGAGCTGGACTGGCTGGACCGCGCCCCCGACAACGCCCCGCTGCTGGTCCTGTTCCATGGCCTGGAAGGATCGAGCAACTCGCATTACGCCCGCGCCCTGCTGCACGCCTGCCGGCAAAAGGGCTGGCGCTGCGTGGTAGTGCATTTCCGTGGGTGCTCGGGGCGTCCGAACCGACTCGCGCGAGCCTACCATTCCGGCGACAGCGCTGAAATCGGCTGGATCATCGAAAGCCTTGCCGCACACCGCAACGGCGCACCCCTCGTCGCGGCCGGCGTATCGCTCGGCGGCAATGCCCTCCTCAAATGGCTCGGCGAGCAGGAACAGGCGGCACAGTGCTGGCTGGACGCAGCCGTCGCCATCTGCCCGCCGCTCGACCTGACGATCAGCGGACACGCCCTCTCACGCGGTTTCAACCGTATCTACACCCACCACTTCCTCGGCACGCTGAAACCCAAGGCGCTCGAGAAGCTGGCGCGCTTTCCCGGTCTGTTCGAACGCGAACGCCTGCTGCGTGCACGCACACTGCACGCTTTCGATGACGTGTTCACCGCGCCGGTACATGGCTTCGCCGGGGCTGACGACTACTGGCTGCGCGCATCCTCCCGCCCCTGGCTGCGCGGCATACGGCTGCCGACGCTGCTGCTGACCACCGCCAACGACCCCTTCGTGCCGGCACAGGCGCTGCCATCGGCAGCCGAACGTTCTCCGCAACTTCGGCACGAACACATGAGCTCCGGCGGTCACGTCGGCTTCGTCACCGGCAGTTTTCCCGGCACGCTCGACTGGCCCGCACAACGGACACTCGGTTTCGTTTCCGAGGGACGTTGACGCGGCGCCATCTGAGATAATCGCCACCCACGGACAATCATCGCACCCACATGGCTTATTCCCTCCCCGCCCCCGAGATCTTCAAGGCTTACGACATTCGCGGCATCGTCGATCGCAGCCTGACCGAGTCCGCCGTCACCGCCATCGGTCACGCCCTCGGCTCCGAAGCCCGTGTTCGCGGACAGCGGGCCATCGCCATCGGGCGGGACGGTCGTCTTTCCGGCCCCCGGCTCGCCAAGGCACTTTCGGACGGCATCCGTGCAGCAGGCATCGACGTCATCGACATCGGTGCCGTGCCGACCCCGCTGACCTATTTCGCCGCCCATCATCTGGGCGTGCATTCGTGCGTCAGCGTCACCGGCAGCCACAATCCGCCCGACTACAACGGGCTGAAGATGGTGCTCGGTGGCCAGACCCTGCACGGCGCGCTGATCCAGGACCTGCGCCGCCGCATCGCCGAGGACGATCTCGCCCACGGCGCCGGCAGCCTGTCGCACGCCGATGTGCGCACGGCCTATGTCGAGCGCGTGCTGTCCGACGTCAAGCTGGCGCGACCGATGAAGGTCGTCGTAGATTGCGGCAACGGCATTGCCGGCGGCATCGCCCCGCAACTGCTGCGCAGACTCGGCTGCGAGCTGATCGAGCTGTTCTGCGAGGTCGACGGCAGCTTCCCCAATCACCACCCCGACCCGTCAAAGCCCGAGAACCTCGAGGACGTCATCCGCGCACTGCGGGAATCCGATGCCGAGCTCGGCCTGGCCTTCGACGGCGACGGCGATCGTCTCGGCGTGGTCACGCGCGACGGCCGCATCATCTACCCCGATCGCCAGCTGATGCTGTTCGCTGCCGACGTGCTGTCACGCGTCCCCGGCGGCGAGATCATTTACGACGTCAAATGCACGCGTCTGCTGGACGGCTGGATCCGCTCGCACGGCGGCAAACCGACGATGTGGACGACCGGCCATGCGCTGATCAAGAGCAAGCTCGCCGAAACCGGAGCGCCGCTGGCCGGCGAGATGAGCGGGCATGTGTTCTTCAAGGAACGCTGGTATGGCTTTGACGACGGGCTGTATGCCGCCGCGCGCCTGCTCGAGATCCTGTCACGCCATGAAGATCCGAGCGCAGTGCTCGACGCCCTGCCCGAGGCCGTCAGCACGCCGGAGCTGAACATCGCGATGCAGGAGGGAGAGCCTTTCGAACTGGTGCGCCGATTGCGTGAGCAGGCAGACTTCGCCGGCGCCGAACGCGTGATCACCATTGACGGCATCCGCGTCGAGTACGCCGACGGCTTCGGCCTTGCCCGCGCATCAAACACCACGCCCGTAGTCGTACTACGCTTCGAGGCGGACGACGAAGACGCCATGAAACGCATTTCCGGCGACTTCAGGAAGGCCTTGCAACGTGCCTGGCCAGGCCTGGCGGTACCTTTCTGAAAAAAGCG
>JBFHJY010000170.1:0-5006 GCA_041595655.1 Azoarcus sp. | reverse complement strand
CGGCACTGGTCGCCGGCGGCATGGCGGCCTACTTCGCCACGCTGTTCGCGCTCGGCTTCCGGCTGAACGATTTCCGCAAGAACGTGGCGCGGTAGGTCGCGGCCATGCCCGATGCGCTGCGCTTATCGGGCCTACGGCTGGATTGGATTTTCGTAGGGTGGATAAGCGCAGCGCATCCACCATGGCGGCGGTGGCTATGGTGACGTGGGTTGTGCCACATGCGCTGCGCTTATGCGACCTACGGCGCTAAGAGGAGTATCTACGTTCCTCGATCTCCGCCACCAGCGCCTCCACGGCGCGTTCGTGCGCCGCTTCATCCGCCTCTCCCAGCAGGGCCGACCAATCCGGGTGACCGCGCGCGCGCGACAGCGTGGGCAGCAGATCGCCCTCGCGCCAGCGTTCGCCCTCGACGCTGTGACGCAGCGGCTCGACGGCGGCGTGGCCGCGCGCTTCCAGCGCAGCCACCAGCGACAGTTCGCGCAGCGCCAGCAGGCGCAGGATGGAGTCATCCACGGCCAGCTCGCGCTTGCCGGTGAGCGCACCGAAGACGCGCTCGCCGAAATGGCGCACGGCCTGCACACCGCCGCCCGCCAGCGCGCCGATGGCGGCCGCCGCACCCAGCGTCATGCCGCCGAACATCAGATCCACGCCGACACCGGCCGCCGCGCCGGCCGCCGCGCCGGTGCCGAGCTTGACGCCCATGTCGCGCACGGTTTCCGGATGAAACAGGTCATGCTCCCAGCGCCCGTCCGCCAGAGGCAAGGCGTCGGCATCGACGTCGTCTGAACGGAAGCGGTACAGCGCCAGCAGGGCCTCCACGCAGCGCTGTTCGCGTGCGCGCACGCGCTCGGACAGTTCGGCCACGGCGCGACGTTCCGCCACCTCGTCACCGGCGTCGATGCGCAGGCGCGCCGCGGCCACGTCGATGAGCAGGCCCGCCACGAGGCGCAAGGCGGCGACGTGGCGCTCCTGCGCCTCGCGTTCGCGGCACTCGATCAACCGCTGCAACGCCGGCTGCCAGACATCCAGCACGGTGCCCAGCTTTTCGTACAGGCGGCGCTCGCCGTCACGCTCAGGGGCCACGGTATCGAAACGCACCACGGCATGCAGCGCCAGGCGCGACAGGGCCTCACGCCAGGCGGATTCGTCGGCCTCGGGGCTGCGCACGAAGTTCAACACCGGCAGCAGCGGCACCGCGCAGGCGCCGAGGATGGCGAGTTCGTCGCGGTGCTTGGCGAGCACCGGGTCGCGCGCATCGACGACGTAGAAGCCGGCGTCACTGGCCAGCAACTGGCGCAGCACCTTGGCCTCCTGCTCGAAGCGCGTACGCGCCTCCTCGCTGGCAAGGAAGCGCTCGATGCGCGCCGGGCCGTCGAGGCGGCCGCCGTCCTCCGCCGTAAGGCCCTCGAGCAGCTCCAGCAGCGCGATCGGGTCTTCCATGCCCGGCGTGTCGTACAGCTCGACCAGCACTTCGCCGTCGGCCATCAGGCGCACGCCCTCGACGTGGCGCGTGGTGCTCGGCCGGCTCGACACCTCGCCGAAGCCGGTGTCACGCGACAGGGTGCGCATCAACGAAGTCTTGCCGGTGTTGGTGTGGCCGACCACCGCCAGGCGTACCGGCCGGCCTTGCACAGCTGCCGTCATGTCCTCTCCCCCGCCAGCCAGGCCAGCGCCTGCGCTTCGTCCTCGAACACCTGACCGACGCCGATGCCGCCCAACGCCTCGCGCCAGCGTTCGCCGCGCTCGCCCTGCGCGGCCTGCAGCCACACCGCAAAGCGACCGGCATGACGCGACAGGTCGGCGATCAGCCCCAGGCTGCCACGGTCCGGCGACAGTCGCCCGTCGCAGGCGACCAGCAGACGCCGCGCAGGGTCCTGTGCCAGCGCCGCCAGCAGGCGCGTGCGCTGCTCACGGCTGTCCGCCACCCCCAGATCACGCACCGCCCGCGGCAGCGCCGGTGGCCACGGACGGTCGCCACGCAACTCGATGCCGGCCAGCGTCGGCGGGCCGTCGAATCCGTGTTCGCCATCGACGCGGGCCGAGGCGATCGCGTCGGGCGCGGCGTCGGTCACACCGATGCGCTCGCTGGCCGGCGCCAGTTCGGCGGCCAGCGCGGCATAGCCCGGCAGCGACAGATTCAGCCGCAGCGCCTCGCGACCACGGCGCAGGCGCCAGCCACAGGCGATCCACAACAGCACGCGCGGCAGCAGCCCGTAGAGCGCAACGCAGGCCACCAGCCACCAGGCCCAGGCCCGGCGGGCGGTCTCGTCCGCCAGCGCCGACGCGCCACTGGCGGCGACCGTCGCAGCGTCCGGCACGGCAAAGCCCAGACGCTCCGGCAGCCAACCCGACACCGCGACGAAATCGACGAAAAATCCGGCCGGCAGCAAGGTGGTCTCCCACACGAAGGCGTGGCCGCGCAGCAGGAAGGACGCGATCAGCGCGAACAGCGCACCGGCCAGCGCGGCGCTCCACACCGCGTGGGTCGCCACCGCCAGCCACCAGCGCAGCAGGCCGGCCTGGCGATGCAGACCGAGGAAGGCGCGCGGCACCTCGGGCGTGCCGCCGGCCACGCGCGCGGCCAGCCCGCTCCAGGCGGCGCCGATGCCGGATGGCGTCGAGCCGGCAAACACGAAACCCGCCAACCACACCACCAGCCCGACCAGGTGCAGACCGAGCAGCCCGCCCAACGCCCACACCACGTTGATCGGCCGCGTGCCGTCGCCGGCCACCGCCAGTCCGGCACCGACACCGCCCAGCAGCGACAGCGACAGCACCACCACCGCGGCCAACCGCATGCGACCGACCCAGCCGGTGCGGGCGCGCTCGAGGCCGAGCGCGCCGCCGACGTGCGCAGCGCGTGCGACGATGCGCGGCTCCAGCGCTGCCGCATCGCGCCGCGCCGCAACCAGCGCGGCGGCATCGTCGCCACGGCCGTGCGCGTCCTCGTGCAGGCGCAGCGCCTCGGCAAGCCAGCGGGCATCAAACGGTCGGTCGGCTTCGGAGGGCATGTAATCGGATCGGGCGCGGCGAACAATCGGACCCATAGGATAGCCGACGCGGACCGCGCGCAAGACCGCAAGCTGTTGCGCGCCGGGCCGTCGGCATGACGGCTTGCGGTATGCAGCGCCCAGTCGCAGCGGTTATGCTTGTGCGCCGCCAGAACCCCCACGGAATCCACACGCATTCATGACAGGCAAGAGCTACGACGAATCCTCCTTCCGCGTCCTCAAGGGACTGGAGCCGGTGCGCGAGCGCCCGGGCATGTACACCCGCACCGACTCGCCCGCCCACATCATCCAGGAGGTCATCGACAACGCCGCCGACGAGGCGTTGGGCGGCTTCGCGAAGAAAATCCACGTCACGCTGCACCTCGACGGCTCGGTCACGGTGGCCGACGACGGTCGCGGCATTCCGGTCGGCCTGCACCCCGAGGAAGGCGTGCCGGTGGTGGTGCTGGCCTACACCCGGCTGCACGCCGGCGGCAAGTTCGACAAGCGCGAGGGCAACAGCGCCTACGCCTTCTCGGGCGGCCTGCACGGCGTCGGCGTGTCGGTCACCAACGCCCTGTCCACGCGCGTCGAGCTCGAGATCAAGCGCGACGGCAAGATCCATCGCCTCGACTTTACCGATGGCGGCGAGGGCATCGGCGAGATCCGCGTCGAAGGCACCTGCGGCCGTCAGACCGGCACCCGCGTGCGCGTGTGGCCCGACCCGAAGTATTTCGAAGCGCCGCGCGTGCCGCTCAATGAGCTGGAACGCCTGCTGCGCAGCAAGGCGGTGCTGCTGCCCGGCGTGTCGGTACGGCTCGACACCGAGCAGGCCGGCGGCCCGGCCCTGAGCAAGACCTGGAGCTACCCGGAAGGCCTGGCAGGCTATCTGCGCGAAGTGGCCGGCGAACAGGAGCCGGTGGCGCCGATCTACACCGCCGAGAGCTACGCCGGCAAGGACGACGCCAGCTACGCGGCCGGCGAAGGCGCGGCCTGGGCGATCGCCTGGTTCGAGTACGCGGTGCCGAGCGAGTCCTATGTGAACCTGATCCCCACCGTGGCCGGCGGCACGCACGAATCCGGCCTGCGCGCCGGCGTGTTCGAGGCGGTCAAGGCCTTCATCGACCACCACACCTTGCTGCCGCGCGGCGTCAAGCTGCAGCAGGAAGACGTCTGCGGGCGCATGAGCTTCGTGCTGTCGGCACGCCTGCTCGACCCGCAGTTCCAGGGCCAGGTGAAGGAGAAGCTCAACTCGCGCGAAGCGGTGAAGCTGGTCTCGGGCCAGATCCGCGACCCCTTCGAGATCTGGCTCAACAACCATGTCGAGGCCGGCCGCGCGATCGCCGAGCTCTCAATCAAACAGGCGCTGGCACGTCAGAAGAACGCACAGAAGGTCGAAAAGAAGAAAACCTCCGGCGTCGCGGTGCTGCCCGGCAAGCTGTCGGACTGCGAATCGGAAGACATCGGCGACAACGAGCTCTTCCTGGTCGAGGGCGACTCGGCCGGTGGCTCGGCCAAGATGGCGCGCAACAAGGAAACCCAGGCCATCCTGCCGCTGCGCGGCAAGGTGCAGAATTCGTGGGAGATCGATCCGGACCGCCTGCTCGCCAATGCCGAGATCCACGACATCGCGGTGGCGCTGGGTGTCGATGCCCACAACGCCGACAGCGAACCGGATCTGTCCGGCCT
This sequence comes from Azoarcus sp., assembly GCA_041595655.1. Lineage (GTDB taxonomy): Bacteria > Pseudomonadota > Gammaproteobacteria > Burkholderiales > Rhodocyclaceae > Pseudazoarcus. The sequence goes on along the minus strand of JBFHJY010000170.1, from coordinate 327 downwards.
GCGCTACGGCAAGATCATCATCATGTCGGATGCCGACGTCGATGGCGCCCACATCCAGACCCTGCTGCTGACGCTGTTCTTCCGCCACTTCCCCAAGCTCATCGAGCGCGGCCACGTGTATGTCGCGCAGCCGCCGCTGTATCGCGTCGATGTCCCGGCGCAGGGCAAGAAACGTCCGGCGCGGCGCCTGTACGCCCTCGACGACGGCGAACTGACCGCCATCCGTGACCGCGTCACGCAGGAAGGCTTCAAGCCCGAGGCACTCGAGATCGGCCGCTTCAAGGGCCTGGGCGAGATGAATCCCGAGCAGCTGCGCGAAACCACCAT
>JBFHJY010000169.1:0-5011 GCA_041595655.1 Azoarcus sp. | reverse complement strand
GTCGAGGATGTTCATCTCGCCGTTCCAGCCGAAGGCGACGGTGAGCGGAATCTCCCCCTTGGGCACGCCGTTGTCGAGGAATTCGTAATGCACCGACTTGGTGGTGCGCATCGCCCACGTGAAGAAGATCTCCGGCATGCCCGAGAACGCCTCGACATTGTGCGCCAGCAGGTCCTCGACCGACTTGAAGCGCCCGAACTGCAGACCCCTCAGCCACGCGCGCTCGACCGTCTCGTGCGGCGGCGTGATCATGAAATAGATGTAGATCAGATGACCGAAACGGGTCAGCAGGTTGCTGCCGGCCTTGTCCGAATCGAGCGCGAAGCTGTCAAAACGGAAGCGGTCGATCAGCAGGTGGGACATGCTGCCACCCTCGGCCTTGCGCGCCATGTAGCGATCGAGCTTGTGGTCGATGATCTCCAGCTCGATGCCGGTCAGCGCGCCGGCGTACTTGTAGGCCGGTCCGAGCGAGGCGTAATCGAGCAGGTACTTGCGCCAGATGTCGGGACTGATCAGGGCGAAATCGGACCAGTGCGCGCCGATGCGCTCGACCAGCTGCTCCTGCATCGGGCGCAGGGTGCTCTTGCCGGAGGCGGACGCCCCCTTGGTGTTGAGTACGACCGGACGCGGCTGGGCCGGCAGCTCGGCGTAACCCAGTTCAGCCGAGGCCTCGGCGATGAGCGGCTCGATCAGCCGGCCAAGCGCATCGCTGCAGTAATCATTGGCGGCCATGCCGACCGCCAGCGCCGTCAGCGCCGAACGGTCCGCCCACATGCGGCCGTGCTTGATATGCATGGCCGACACCACACGCGAAAGCGCGCGATAGACCGCGCGATGCAGCGCATCCGCATCTTCGGCAGCCATGCGCGACCACTGCCGCAGCACGCGTTCCTCGTGTTCCGTGCCATGTGCAACCGGCACCGACGCGGCATCCCGGCGGGCGCCGAAGAAGCCGGCGATACGCCCGATCAGACCGTTCGCGGCCGGCACCGCGGGTACGTGGAACATGGTGTCGTCGAGCACCCGACCGACAAAGGCTTCGATGTCCGCGCAGCTGGCTTCGTAATCGGCCACGAAATCGGCCATCCGCGGTGCGATCCAGCCATCGTGGATGCGGTCCGCCATGCGGCGGAAGTTGATGCCGAGCTCCTCGTAGCGACTGCCCGCCGGCACCGACAGGTCGGCCGTGATGCGGATCAGCAGTTCATGCAGGACCAGCCGCTCGGGCCGAAAGACCACCAGCTCCTGCAGCTCGAGCCCGGTGAAGTCACGGCATTCGTGGGCGCGCTCGATGGTGGTGAATACATTGTCGGACCGGAAAATGGTCGACAGCGGCAGGAACTGGCGCGGCATCTCCGGACCCAGCCCGGGGTTCCACGGCCCGAAGCTGTACGACTCCGGCTGACACTCCGCAGGGACATCCGCCGTGTGATGGCCAGCCACGGCAGGTTTACTCATACACCTCGAGGACGCCCGCTTCCCGCAGGTCGACATACACGTTGGCGTCGTGCAGGGCCTGGTACATGAGGATGTTGACCGCGTTGCGCTTGATCATGCGTGGCACGAAATAACCGAGCAGGAACACGATGATGCCGGTGATGAACCAGCCGATCAGCACGAGACCGACGCCCGCACCGAGCACCGGCAGGGTGAACAACGGCAGCCACAGGCGCTGCTTCAGGTAGTTCTCGGCAGTGGCGGGTGGCATGAACGCGTTCAAGGTGCCGTTCTTGTAAGCCTCGACAAACTCCTGATGGTTCATTTTGCTTCCACTTGTTCGATTGGAAATGGGTTGGACAGGCGCGCTCTGCGCCGCCCGCCATTATTGCATGCACATCGCCACGGCCCCGACGGCAAACGACCCGGCAAGGGCTGATCGCCCCGCCGGGTCGCTTCAGGCACTTCGCCTGCAACCGCCCGTCAGACGGCCTTTTCGGCGCGCAGCGCGGCGATTTCGTCGGCGCCGTAGCCGAGCAGCGACAGCACCTCGTCGGTGTGCTCGCCGAGCAGCGGCGAACGCGTGACCTCGGTCGGACTGGCCGACAGCTTGATCGGGTTGCCGACGGTCAGGTACGTGCCACGCTCCGGGTGATCCACCTCGACGATGGTGCCGGTGGCCCGCAGCGACGGCTCGTAGGCGATTTCCTTCATCGACAGGATCGGACCACACGGGATGTCGTACTTGTTGAGGATGTCCATGGCCTCGAACTTGGTCTTGGTCTTGGTCCACTCCTCGATGGTGGCGAAGATCGACACCAGCTTGGGCAGACGGGCCTCCGGCGTGGCGTACTCCGGGTCAGTGGCCCACTCGTCCTTGCCGATGACCTTGCACACCGACTCCCACACCGCAGCCTGGGTGATGAAGTAGATGTAGGCGTTGTTGTCGGTTTCCCAGCCCTTGCACTTCAGGATCCAGCCCGGCTGACCGCCGCCCGAGGCGTTGCCGGCACGCGGCACGGCATCGCCAAAGGTGCCGTTCGGGTACTGCGGATACTCCTTCATGACGCCGGTACGCTCGAGACGCTGCTGGTCGCGCAGCTTGACGCGGCACAGGTTGAGCACCGCGTCCTGCATCGGCGCGAGCACTTTCTGGCCCTTGCCGGTCACCTTGGCTTGATACAGCGCGGTGACGACACCCAGCGCCAGGTGCAGGCCGGTGCCGCTGTCACCGATCTGGGCGCCGGTCACCATCGGGGGGCCATCCTCGAAGCCGGTGGTGGACGCGGCACCGCCGGTGCACTGGGCGACGTTCTCATACACCTTGCAGTCTTCGTAGGGTCCGGGGCCGAAACCCTTGACCGAGGCCAGAATCATCTTGGGGTTCAGTTCCTGGATGCGCTCCCAGGTGAACCCCATGCGATCGAGCGCGCCCGGAGCGAAGTTCTCGACCATCACGTCGCACTGCTTGATCAGGCGCTCGAGAACTTCCTTGCCTTTCGGATTCTTGGTATCCAGCGTCACGGAACGCTTGTTGTGGTTCAGCATCGTGAAATACAGGCTGTCCACGCCGGGAATGTCGCGCAGCTGCGCACGGGTGGCATCACCCACGCCGGGCCGCTCGACCTTGACCACATCGGCGCCGAACCACGCCAAGAGCTGGGTGCAGCTCGGGCCGGACTGCACATGGGTGAAATCAAGAACGCGAACGCCTTCAAGCGCCTTAGTCATCAGGTCTTTCCTCCAAAACCAAACTGCGGGATCGCAAATAACTGTCCGGAACCGGTCGTTGCGCACATCGGGCGCGACGCTGACGGTCGGCGGTGAAAATTTTGAGGACGCATCTTAGACATGCGCCGAAAAACCCTTCAATGACGCTGGTCAACATTTCGGGATCACCGCCCGTCCCGGCCGGCAAGTCGGGTTATCACGCACGCACGCACCGCCCCTCGCTCCGGGCGCACAGGCTGAGCGGATATAATGTTGCGTTCCGGCAGCACGCGCGACCCCTGACAGTATCGCGTTCCGTCCAACATGCAAAGAGGAATCCTGCAACATGCGCGCAATCGAAATCACCCAGCCCGGCGGCCCTGAAGTCCTGCAGCTGTGCGAACGTCCCCTGCCCCAATGCAAGCCGGGCGAGGTGTTGATCCGCGTTCTCGCTGCCGGCGTCAACCGCCCGGACGTACTGCAACGCACCGGCAGCTACCCGGTGCCGCCGGGCGCGTCCGACCTGCCCGGCCTTGAAGTCGCCGGCGAGATCGTCGATGGCCATTTCAGCAACACCTCGCTGAAGAAGGGCGACATGGTGTGCGCGCTGGTGCACGGCGGCGGCTATGCCGAGTACTGCGTCGCCCACGCCGGTCAGTGCCTGCCGATCCCGCAGGGCTATACGCCGATCGAAGCCGCATCGCTGCCCGAGACCTGCTTCACGGTATGGAGCAACGTGTTCGACCGCGGCGCCCTCGCCGCAGGTGAGACCCTGCTGGTGCAGGGCGGCACCTCCGGCATCGGCGTGACCGCCATCCAGATTGCGACGGCGATGGGCCACCGCGTGTTTGCCACCGCCGGCTCGGACGAGAAGTGCCGTGCCTGCGAATCGCTCGGCGCCGAAATCGGCATCAACTACAAGACCCAGGACTTCGTCGAAGTGGTCAAGGAAGCCACCAAGGGCAAGGGCGTGGACGTGATCCTGGACATGGTCGGCGGCGACTACGTACCGCGCGAGATCAAGGCGCTGGCCAACGATGGCCGACTCGTCTTCATCGCGCTGCTCGGCGGCGGCAAGGCCGAGGTGCCCCTGGGCCAGATCCTGATTCGCCGCCTCACGGTCACGGGCTCGACGCTGCGCCCGCGCTCGGACGAGTTCAAGGCAGCCATCGCCGCGAAGCTGCGCGAACAGGTCTGGCCGCTGATGGACGCCGGCAAGATCAAGCCGGTGGTGTATCAGACCTTCGCGCTGGAGGACGCGGGCAAGGCGCATGCGCTGATGGAATCGAGCCAGCACATCGGCAAGATCGTGCTGAAGGTCGCCGACGCCTGATCTGCAGGGTACGCAAACAAAAAGCCCGGACATGTGTCCGGGCTTTTTTCATGGCTGGCCGGGTTTCCCCCGGCCTGCGACACGTCGCTCAGTGCATGAGCTCCAGCGCCTTGCCGCCACCGTAGCTCGACTGCTTCGGCTCGGTGCCGCCCGGGGCGACACGTACCGCGCAGTACTTGAACTCCGGAATCTTGGCTGCCGGATCGAGCGCAGCGTTGGTCAGCGTGTTGATGGCCGCCTCGTAGTAGGCGAAGGCCACGAACACCGCACCGCGCGGCGTGCCTTCCTCGGCGCGCGCCCACAGCGACACCTTGCCGCGACGCGACTCGATGGTGATCAGGTCGCCCGGCTCGATGCCCAGTTCGGCCATGTCCAGCGGATGCAGCTGGGCAGTGGGATCCGGCTCGATGGCGTCCAGCATCGAGGCACGACGGGTCATCGAACCCGTGTGCCAGTGCTCGAGCTGACGGCCGGTGATCAGCACCATCGGGAACTCGGTGTCGGGCTGCTCGGCTGCCGGAATGATGTCCG
>JBFHJY010000168.1:0-5019 GCA_041595655.1 Azoarcus sp. | reverse complement strand
TTGCCCCACACCTGATCGGGCGGCAGCAGGTAGGTCAGCAGCGCGATGGCCCACAACAGGGCAAAGCCGACCGCAGCCGGTAGCACCACGAACCACCAGCGGGCGTCGGGGCGGATGCGCGTGCCGTCGGGCTTCCACGGCGTGATCGGCTCCTTTTCCCATACGCTCGGCTTGCCGCTGGCGCGACGCATGAGGTTGTTGACGGTCTCGACCACCGAGAAATGCGGGCACAGCCAGCCGCAATACACACGACCCCATTTCCAGGCCACCCACAGTACCAGCGCCGCCGTGTCGAGCAGCGGTGCGAAGACCCGGAGTGCGACATTGCCGGCCGCTTCCAGCGCGCCGATACGTCCGGCGATGAAGTCATCCAGTCCGATGCGCCACTCCATGCCAAGGAACCAGGCGTGGCCGGTGACGAGGTCATAGCGCAGCAGATCGAAAACGGGTGCGAGAATGAACAGCGCGAAGAAGCCGGCGCGCGCGATCAGGCGCGAGCGCTGGATGCGCGTATGGCGCGCGGTCGGCGCTATGGCGATGGGGATGATGCGGCGCTGCGCCGTCGTGCTCATGTCAGGTCCTGATGCGCGGCCCGATGACGGGGAAGCGCCACGGCTTGGCGAGGAAGGCGCGGTTGAGCCCGATCACGCCGCCGAGGATGAGCGCGGCGTGAAAGCACACGAAGTACAGCACGCCCACCACCCACGACCACGGGTTGTCGAGCCCGCCCAGCGCGAAGATGGCGACGCTCACGCCGACCAGCGCGGCGCCGCCCCACAGGCTTGCGACCACGGTCTGTTCGAGGTGGTTGAGGGCGAGCGCGTCGGCGCGGTTGCGGAAGAATGCCCACAGCAGTACCAGCAGCACGAAGGCCACGCCGGGGGCGATCATCAGGTTGGCGAGGAACAGCCCCTCGGCGACGATGGCGAGTTTGGGCCCGGGGGCGAACTCGCGCAGCAGGTCGGGCTGACGCTTTTCCATCGTCATTCCCCGAAGCTGGCAGCGACGATCTCGCTCAGCGCCGCGGCCACTTCCGGATCGTCGGTGAGGCTCTCTACGATGGCGACGCGGCAGGCCGTACGTGGCGTCAGGCCGCTGCCCACCAGTTGTGCGGCGTAGATCAGCAAGCGGGTGCTGGCGGCCTCTTCCAGATCATGCTCGGTCAGCGTGCGCAGGGCGCGGGCGATGGTGGTGAGCTTGCGCGCAAGATCCGGCGTGCAGCCGGTTTCGCCGGTGATCACCGCCTGTTCGTGTTCGGCGCTCGGGAAATCGAAGCGCAAGGATACGAAGCGCTGGCGGGTGGATGGCTTCATGCCCTTGAGCAGGTTCTGATAGCCCGGGTTGAAGGACACTACCAGCATGAAGGACGGCGGCGCTTCGATCAGCTCGCCGGTGCGCTCGATGGGCAGGATGCGGCGGTCGTCGGCGAGAGGGTGCAGCACCACCGTGGTGTCCTTGCGCGCTTCGACCACCTCGTCCAGATAGCAGATGCCGCCCTCGCGCACCGCGCGCGTGAGCGGGCCGTCGCACCATACGGTCTCGCCGTCACCGATGAGGTGGCGGCCGACCAGGTCGGCGGCGGTGAGGTCATCATGGCAGGCCACGGTGTACAGCGGAAGGCCCAGGCGCGCGGCCATGTGCGCGACGAAGCGCGTCTTGCCGACGCCGGTGGGGCCCTTGATGAGCAGCGGCAGCCGGTTCTTCCAGGCATGCTCGAAGATCTCGATCTCGTCCGCGACGGGGGCGTAGAAGGGCGTTTCGAGACCGGGTGCGTGTGCGTTCATGAGGTCAGTCCTCTCCAGTAGGCGAGCGCGATGAGCGCGATGACGGCAACCAGCCAGCCAAGGGTGAGCGCCCGCCACAGCGGCGGGGCGTGGCGCAGTGCCATGTAGTCAAGCAGGATCAGTGCGCCCTTGACCAGCGCCAGGCCGAACAGCAGTGCGAACACCGCCGGGCCGGCCGCACCGCCTTCTCCCAGCCCCCAGGCAAGGGCCGTGGCGGCGAGCAGGAAGAGCCAGATCAGGGTTGCGCGTTGCGGGGTGCCGTGGGTGTGCATGGGTCACCTCATCACATAAACCAGTGGGAACAGTACCAGCCATACCAGGTCGATCATGTGCCAGTAGGCCGCGCCGGTTTCGATGCCGTGCAGCTCGGCCGATCCATAGCGGCCCTTGCGGGCGTTGTTCCACAGTGCCACGAGGATGACCAGCCCCAGCAACACGTGCATGAAGTGGAAGAGGGTCAACGACAGGTAGAACATGTGGAAGGTCGACGACGACAGGCTGATGCCGGCCGCGTAGGCCGAAACGTACTCGCCCAATTTGACGATGACGAAGCCGGCACCGCATCCGATCGCACCGAGCAGCCAGCGCGCCGACACCGTGCCGCGGTCGGCTGCAGCGGCCTGTACCGCGCGGACGACGAAGTAGCTTGAAGTCAGCAGCAGCACCGTGTTGATTGCGCCGGAGTCGCGATCGAGTGCGGCCTGCTGCAGCGAGAAGCCTTCTACATCGCCCGAGCGTGCGAAGGCATAGGCTGCAAAGAACAGTCCGAATGCCAGCAGTTCGGCCAGGATGAAGAACCAGATCGCCAGATCGCCGGCCAGCCGGGCTTCACGGGCGGGCGGAACAGCGCTGCGGGAAAGTGTCAGTTGCTGTGTCATGCCTGCAGTCTAGTTCCATGTCGTCGGTACATGCTTGATCGGCATTAAGTGAGCTGTGCGAAACAGGCGACCAAAGCGAAACGGGCGGCCGTGGCCGCCCGTTCGCCTCAGGGAGTGCCCTGTGTCATGCGGTCTGCGGCTTGGCAGCTTCCACTCGGGCCGGTTCGCCCTTGATGAAGAAGCTCACCAGATAGGTCACCAGGCCGATGCCGAAGATCACGCCAGCCCACAGTCGCATCCAGTAGAACAGCGCCACCTGATCCTGCACCATCATGAACGGTTGCGGGGTGTCGGACACGCGCTGCAGCCACACCTGCAGGATGCCGGCGCCGGTCAGGAACAGCGTGATGAACACCATCGACACGGTCATCAGCCAGAAGCCCCACATCTCCACTACCTGCGAGCGGTTGCTGTTGGCTTCACGCCCGCGCAGGATCGGCATCGCATAGCTGATGATGCAAAGTACGACCATCACGTAGGCGCCGTAGAAGGCCATGTGACCGTGTGCGGCGGTGATCTGCGAGCCGTGGGTGAAGTAGTTCACCGGGGCCAGGGTGTGCAGGAAGCCCCACACGCCGGCGCCGAGGAAGGCCATCACGCCGGTACCCAGCGCCCACAGCACGGCCGCCTTGTTGGGGTGCTCGCGGCGGCGACGGTTGACCATGTTGAAGGCGAACACCGTCATGGCGAAGAAGGGCAGCGGCTCCAGTGCCGAGAACAGCGAACCCCACCACTGCCAGTAGCCCGGCGTGCCGATCCAGAAATAGTGGTGGCCAGTGCCGATGATGCCGGTCACGAGTGCCAGCGTGATGATCACGTACAGCCACTTCTCGATCACTTCGCGGTCGACGCCGGTGGTCTTGATCAGCACGAAGGCGAGCAGCGCGGCCATGATCAGTTCCCAAACGCCTTCCACCCAGAGGTGCACGACCCACCACCAGAAGTACTTGTCGAGCACGAGGTTGGTCGGGTTGTAGAAGGCGAACAGGAAGAAGATCGCCAGGCCCCACAGGCCGATCAGCAGCACGATGTTGATGACCGTCTTGCGGCCCTTGAGCATGGTCATGCTGATGTTGTAGAGGAAGGCCAGCGCGACCACGACGATGCCCATCTTGGTCAGCAGCGGCTGCTCCAGGAACTCTCGGCCCATTGTCGCGAGCAGGTCATTGCCGGTCATCGAGGCGAGCGTGTTGTAGTCGACCAGCAGGTAGCCGAGGATGGTCAGCGCGCCAGCGACGAGAAACACCCAGAACAGCACCAATGCCAGCATCGGACTGTGGAGTTCGGTCTCTGCCTCCTCGGGTACGAGGTAGTAGGCCGCGCCCATGAAGCCGAACAGCAACCATACGATGAGCAGGTTGGTGTGCACCATGCGGGCGATGTTGAAGGGGATCTCGGGAAACAGGAAATCCCCGATGACGTATTGCGTGCCGATGATCAGACCGAACACGATCTGGCCTACGAACAGCGCGATGGCCGCGATGAAGTAGGGCGTCGCGACGGCCTGGGACTGGTATTTCAATTTCATTGTCAAATCCTCCGGATTCAGGCGGCGAGTGCGATCAGCCCTCGATGTTGGGCGGCCAGTTCTGGGTGTTGATACCGTTGGCGTACTTCAGGAATTCAACCAGGTCGTCCAGTTCCTGGTCGGTCAGATGGAATTGCGGCATCTGACGGCGCCCCGGAGAGTTGGTCGGCATGGCCTTCATCCAGGCCTTGATGAAGTCCGGTCCGCGACGCTCGTAGACGTTGCCGAGTTCGGGGGCGAAGTAGGCGCCCTCGCCAAGCAGCGTGTGGCAGCCCAGGCAGTTGCGTGTCTCCCAGATGTGCTTGCCGCGTGCGGCCGCCTCCGTGAGGTTCTGACGGTTGTCGGTCTTGGACAGTCCCTGGACGGTGTCGAATGTCAGCCCCAGAAACAGCAGGAAGAAGAACACCGACCCGCCGTAGAAGACGTTCCGGGCCATTGCCTTTGTTAGCATGCCGCTCATTCGTGCCTCCCGATGCGAAGTGTGTATGCGAAGTTGATTGTAGGACGCGATTGCGTGGAAAGCATTGTCCGGAGCGGGACACGGGCCGCCCATGATCTGTATCAAATGGCAACGCGTGTCAGTGCGCGAGATCCGTCCGGTTGCATCGCGGCGCCCCGTATCCCCGCCATCTCTGGCAGTGTGCAGCACATCCGACAAGCACGAATGCGCTGGAAGAGGCCGTCACCGTGATGGCTTTCACTGTCGTATCGGGGCCACAGAAAGCTTGGCTGACAACAGGCACCCCGACGCGAGGGGCGAATACTACACACAATCCATGACAGCTGGCTGCGGGGCTGAAATAAAGTTGAAGACGACGTCGCGCAGGTG
>JBFHJY010000167.1:0-5021 GCA_041595655.1 Azoarcus sp. | reverse complement strand
CGGTATTCTATATGAACTCGCTGCATCTGCGCGAAGCCCTGAATTTTTCTCCTGAGGCCGGGCGCCCGCGCGGCGTCCCTACACGATGCCCATATTCCGTAACGCCCGGTTTGAAATCTCCATTGCCAAGACCTCCGGCCTGCCGCCACCTGAGGGGGCCGAAGTGGCCTTCGCGGGTCGCTCCAATGCCGGAAAATCAAGCGCGATCAATACCCTGGCGGGCCACACTCGACTCGCCTATGTTTCCAAGACTCCGGGCCGCACCCAGCTGATCAACTTCTTCCGTCTCAATTGCGGCGCGGCGTTGGTCGACCTGCCCGGTTACGGCTACGCCAAGGTGCCGCCCGAGGTGCGCAAGCAATGGCAGGGGTTGCTCGAGAATTACCTGTCCCGGCGCGCGAACCTGATCGGCCTCGTGTTGATCATGGATTCACGTCATCCGCTCACACCGCTGGATCGGCAGATGATCGGCTGGTTCGTGCCCAGCGGCCGGCCCATGCACATCCTGCTCACGAAGTCCGACAAGCTTTCGAAGAATCAGGCTGCAGCCGCGCTTGCGCTGGTGCGGCGGGAATTGGCTGAGCTGGGCGATCAGGTCTCGGTGCAATTGTTCTCCAGCCTCAAGAAGGCCGGCGCCGAAGAGGTCGAGCAGGTGGTCGGAGGATGGCTGGGGTTGAACGAGGAAGCTGAGGCAGCAAAAGAAAAACCCCGGGCCGAAGGGAAATAGGCCCGGGGCGAACGCCTTCAGGGAAGGCACCCGCTCAGGGAGGGAAGCGGGGGACGACACATCGTGCATCCTTGTACTGAGAGCGCAGCCGCGCCGATCGGTTCCCCTGAGCCCACGGATTTCTGCACAAGACTGTTTTCAAAGGAGTTCCACATGACATCAGGTCCTGCCTTCCCCGCCACCCGCATGCGTCGGATGCGCCGCGACGATTTCTCGCGTCGCCTCATGCGCGAGCATCGCCTGTCGGCGGACGACCTGATCTATCCGGTATTCGTGCTCGACGGCGAGGACCGCGTCGAAGCCGTTCCGTCCATGCCGGGTGTGGAGCGCGTGAGCATCGATCGCCTGCTCAAGGTGGCCGATGAAGCGGTGGAGCTGGGTGTGCCGGCGATTGCGCTGTTCCCGGTCATCGACGCGGCCGGCAAAACCCCCGGCGCCGAAGAGGCGTGGAACCCTGAGGGGCTCGTGCCGCGCACCGTGCGTGCGCTCAAAGCCGCGCATCCCGACCTCGGCGTCATCACCGACGTTGCGCTCGACCCCTATACCAGTCATGGTCAGGACGGGCTGATCGACCCGGCCGACCCGCGTGGCTACGTCATGAACGACGAGACCCTGGAAGCGCTGGCCAAGCAGGCCCTGTGCCATGCCCGTGCCGGCGCCGACGTGGTTGCCCCGTCCGACATGATGGACGGCCGCATCGCGCGCATCCGCTCGACGCTGGATGCCGAGCGCTTCATCCACACCCGCATCCTCGCCTATTCGGCCAAGTATGCCTCGAGCTTCTACGGCCCCTTCCGCGACGCCGTCGGCTCGGCTGCCAACCTTGGCAAGGGCGACAAGCGTACCTACCAGATGGACCCGGCCAATACGGACGAAGCCGTGCGCGAAGTCGCGCTCGACATCGCCGAAGGTGCCGACATGTTCATGGTCAAGCCTGGCCTGCCGTATCTGGACATCGTGCGTCGCGTGAAGCACGAACTGCAGGTGCCGACCTACGCCTATCAGGTAAGCGGCGAATACGCGATGCTGAAGGCCGCTGTAGCCAACGGTTGGCTTGCCGAGCGCGCCTGCGTGCTTGAAGCCCTGCTGTCCTTCAAGCGAGCCGGTGCCGACGGCATCCTGACCTACTTCGCGCTGGATGCTGCGCGCTGGCTGCGCGGGGAAGACTGAGTCCCGAACTGCGTTCCGCAGTCCGCAGGCCACATAAGCGCAACGCATGTGGCGTACCGAGTGGGGCGGGAGATGCGCTTCGCTGATCTCCCCTACGGCTCCGTGCTGGATGGGGTGTGGGTGTTGGGTGGTGAGGCCTAAGCCCTGTACAGCTTTCCGTAGGCCCGGCGCAGTTCCAGCACCGAACCGATCTTCATGTCTGCGTAGGCGGGCTGTTTCAGCCCCCGGCTGACCAGCACGGTCTTCATGCCCAGCCGCTTGGCGGTGCGCAGGTTGGCGGCGGAATCCTCGACCAAAATGCAGCGCTCCGGGCGCAGGCGGTGTTCGCGCAGCAGATGGCGGAAGGCGCGTACGCCGGGTTTGGGTTCGAAGTGCATGTGTTCCACGGCGAAGACGTCGTCGAAATGGCGGCGGATGCCCATCGCCCGGACGATGGCCTCGACATAGTGCGCGGGGCCGTTGGAGAAGACGATCTTGCGACCCGGCAGGCGACGCAGCATGGCCGAGAGTGCGCGGTCGAACACCATCATTTCGTGCAGGCGATCGAAGCGGTGGGTCTCGCGCAGGAAGTGGCGAGGATCGGTGCCGTGGTGGCGCATCAGGCCGGTCAGCGTAGCGCCGTAGCGCTGCCAGTAGGCCAGCCGCAAGGCGTTGGCCTCGTCTTCCGGCACGCCCAGATGTTCGGCCAGATAGGCCGTCATGCTGCGATTGATGTGCGGGAAGATGTGGGCGCTGGCGTTGTGCAGCGTGTTGTCGAGGTCGAACAGCCAGACCGGATGCATGTGCTTCAGTGGGGATGGAGCGTATGAGGGGCGATGCCGGTCATCGCCGGCGCAGCCAAGCAGTCTCTCCGTTGCTTGAGATTGCTTGGGCGCTGCGCTGCTCTCAATGTCCGCCCCTGCTGCTCAGACGGCCTGCAGGCCGAGACGTTCGAACAGCTGTTCGTCGTGATCGGCTTCCGGGTTGTCGGTGGTGAGCAGACGGTCGCCATAGAAGATCGAGTTGGCGCCGGCCATGAAGCACAGTGCCTGCAGTTCGTCGTTCATCTGCTGGCGACCGGCCGACAGGCGCACGACGCTGCCCGGCATGGTGATGCGGGCCACGGCGATGGTGCGCACGAACTCGAAGGGGTCGATGTCCTCATTGCCGGCCATCGGCGTTCCGGGAATGGGTACGAGGTTGTTGATCGGCACCGAGTCGGGCGGCGGATTCATGTTGGCGAGCTGGGCAATCATGCCGGCGCGGCCGCGACGACCTTCACCCATGCCGACGATGCCACCGCAGCACACATTGATCCCCGCGTCGCGCACCTTGTCGAGGGTGTCGAGGCGGTCGTTCATCGAGTGGGTGGTGATCACGTTGCCGTAGAACTCGGGTGCGGTATCGATGTTGTGGTTGTAATAGTCGAGGCCCGCGTCGGCGAGCTTCTCGGCCTGGCCGTCGCGCAGCATGCCGAGCGTGACGCAGGTCTCCAGCCCGAGCTTCTTGACCTCGCGCACCATCTCCAGCACCGGCTCCAGGTCGCGCTCCTTCGGGCCGCGCCACGCTGCACCCATGCAGAAGCGCGAGGCTCCCTTGGCCTTGGCGGCGCGGGCGTGCTCGAGCACTTCGCCCAGCGGCATCAGGCTTTCCTTCTCAAGTCCGGTGTCGTAGCGCGAGGACTGCGAGCAGTAGCCGCAATCCTCGGAGCAGCCACCGGTCTTGATGGACAGCAGGGTGGAGCGCTGCACGGTGTTGGCGGGGAAGTGTTCGCGATGCACTCGCTGCGCGTCGAAGACGAGGTCGAGGAAGGGGCGTTCGAACAGTTCGGCGACCTCGGCGGTGGTCCAGCCACGCGAGGGTTTCGCCCCGTCCGCGGACGTCATTGCGCCTGCCTGTTCTGCCAATTCCATTGTCATTTAAGTATCCTTTGCGTGTTCTGCGCGAGTGGCGCATGTTCCTGTCGGAGGAAACGCTTGTCAAACTGGACGCAGTTACTGCGCGCCCTGTGCGAGACCGTCGTGCCGCAGCATTGCGAATTGTGCGGAGCCCGTGCCGGCAGCTTGCCCGTATGCGATGGCTGCACGGCGCGTCTGCCGCGGATGAGGGGCGGAGCGTGCGCGGTGTGCGCCCTGCCATTGCCCGGCGGCGGGGTGTGCGGACGCTGCCTGAAGCGACCGCCGGCTTTCGATGCGACGCACGTTGCGCTGTCCTATGCCTTTCCGGCCGACCGGCTGGTGCAGGCGCTCAAGTACCGGCATCGCCTCGCATTGGCGGGGTATTTTAGCCGGCTTCTGATGGAGATCGGGCGCCCCGAGTGCGTTGATTGTGTCGTGCCTTTGCCGATGCATCGACGTGGTCTGAGGGCGCGCGGTTTCAATCAGGCCGTCGAGATTGCCCGCCCGCTGGCGCGGGCGTGGCATCTGCCCTTGCTGGCGGATGCGGTGTGGCGCAGCCGTGACGGTCCGCCACAGGCTTCGCTCGCAGGTGCCGCGCGACGGCGCAACGTACGCGGGGCCTTCGCATCCGATACCAGCCAGCTCGCCGGGCGGTCGGTGCTGGTGGTGGATGATGTGATGACCACGGGGGCGACGCTTGAGGCGCTGGCGCGCGAACTCAAGCGCGCAGGTGTGGTTCGGGTGGAAAATATGGTCGTCGCGCGCAGGCCCTAGCTGTTTGATCCCAGGTTTTGATGGTGCGATCCTATCCCATGAATGGAGGGAGGCACTATGGGACAAGTTCGTCACGGCTGCGCCACGACCACGCACGCAGTCCGAGCAGCGATACAGCGATCGCAGGCTTCGCTCGCGGCACTGAGCCGGCAGTTCGGGATCAACCCAAAGACGGTTGCGAAGTGGCGGGCGCGACACAGCGTTGATGACCTCAAGACCGGCCCGGCAATGCCTCGCTCCACGGTATTGAGCGAATCCGAGGAGGCGACGATTATCGCGTTCCGTCGGCATACGCTTTTGCCGCTTGATGACTGCCTGTATGCCCTCCAGCCTTCGATTCCGCATCTGACCCGGTCAGCATTGCATCGCTGTTTGCAACGGCACGGCATATCCCGACTCCCCGATGTAGAGGGAGACAAGCCCAAGCGGCAGCGCTTCAAGCGCTACCCGATCGGGTTCTTCCATGTGGATAT
>JBFHJY010000166.1:0-5022 GCA_041595655.1 Azoarcus sp. | reverse complement strand
GTGGCTGGCGGCGGATCCTTGATTGCGTTTTCGAGCAGTCCGTTGCCGGATGTCCCGACGGCGGCGAGGTCCACACGCACCGTGCGCGTCTCCGGCGGATAGCAGATGCCGCCGTCCCAGCAGCCCTGGCTCTTGACCTCGATCTCGATGTCGCTGATGCCGTCGCCTGCCGCCACCGGCACCAGCACGTTCAGCACGCCGCGGTGGATTTCGGTGTCGCCGAAGAATTCGTCCTTGTAGGTTTCGCCGGGCGGGATCTCGGCCGGGCCAAGGGTGACGCCTTCGCTCAGCGCGGCAAAACCCAGCTTGCCGTCATACAGGTAGTAACCCTTGCGGATGTCGAAGCGGATTTCCACGGTGTCGGCGGTCAGTGCGCTTGCCGACAGCGGGAAGGCCTTCTCCGGTTCGACCGGGTCGGCGAGCGCCGGAGTCGCGAACAGCAGTGTCAGAAGCGGGAACAGCAGGGTGAGGAGTCGGGACATGAAAATCCTTGCACTGGATGAAGCGTTCGGGGCTGTGACCCTCAGCACGGGCGGGAGGTTTCCGCCTCCACCCACGCGAGGTAGGCCGGCAGGCCGAACTCGACCGGCAGGGCGATGATCTCGGGCACCGCGAACGGGTGCGCGGCGAGGATCGCAGCCTGCACCTCGGGATAACGAGCGCGCGTGGTCTTGATCAGCAGCGGAACCTCCCGTGCCTGCTCGACGGCGCCCTCCCAGCGATAGACCGAGCGGCAGGGCGCAAGCACATTGACGCAGGCGGCTAGGCCCGATTCGACCAACGTTGCCGCAATCGTTCCGGCTACCCTTTCATCCGGCGCATTGGTGAAGACGGCCAGCACTTCCGGCATGCTTTGCTCCGGTTTTTCTCGAATGCCTGTCATTATCACGGAAGTACGAGGAATGCGGCATTGTCCCATCCGGGGCGGCCAATTATCATCGACTCGGCGTGTCTGCCCGAGAAGCGATGGTCGCGCCATGCAGTCCCAGCGTCTCGTGCCAACCTTTCGTCCGGCAGCGTGCCGGACAAGGCCCGCAAGGAGAACCAGCCGTGCGTGAACTGATGTGGGTCCTGATCGGCCTGCTGTTCGTCTACATGCTTTATCAGCTCAACCGCGCGCGGGTGCTGCGCGCCGAGTCGAGCTACTACGACGGATTCGAGCAGGACTGCGAAGCGCCGCTGGAGGGCACCCTCGAAGGCAGCGTCTGGCGCCAGGAACTCGAGGCATTGCGGGATCAAGTGGCACAGCAACACGATGCCATCCTGAATCTTTCGCTATCCGTCGAGGACCTGCGCGGGCAGCTTGAATCGATGACGGCCGGCTACGGCTCCCCGTCCGGCTACGACGAGGCGCCAATGGCCGATGCGCGTGGCCCGGGCGTGGCTGCGATCGCGGAGCGCTGGGGCCTCTCGGGGAGTGAATTCGGATCAGAGCGTGCCAAGGTTGAACGGGCGGGGGGCGAAGATGCGGAACGTGGCTGATCCGTTTCCCGGTGCCCACTCGGTGCAGGGCGCGCTGTTGCGCGCGGCAGTCGCTGCTGTGCTGATTGCCGTGCTGTTGTATTTCGTCGGCGAAGGGAAGGAGACGGGTGAAGATGCTCCAGCCGTCGCCGCGCCGTCGCCTGCACCGGCTGCCGCTACGCCGTCGCCCGGCCCCCTGCCGCCGCCTGTCGAGCGCACCGAAGTGTCTGCCGAGCCGCCCGCCGTGCCGCCACCCGAACCCATCCCCGTCCCGCAGGCCGTGCAACATGCGCAGGATCCCGTTGAGGCAGAGAAGCCCGCACCGGAGGTTGCCGAGCTTGGCGCCGCGGTGGCACGGAAAGACGCGGAGCTTGCGCCTCCGGCTCCGGCCGCGCGTGTGACCGCGCCTGCCGGTGGCAGTGCGCCGTACCTGGTGCGCCTTGCCGGCTTCGGCAGCGTGGCGTCGGCACGCAACCTGCTCGACGCGGCGACCATCGCCGGTCATCCCGGCCGTATCCTGCATCGTGTGCTCATTGGACCGTTCGCTTCGCGTGATGCGGCGCAACAGGTGCTTTCGGGCGGCACGCACGGCATCCTCGTCGAGGATGGTGGCAGATGGTGGGTGCAGTCCGGGGTGTTTTCCGAAGGGGAGAACGCTGAACGTCAGCGCGTCACCCTCGCCGGAGCCGGCAATCAGGTGGTCGTGCAAGGCCTGGCTGAAGTCGGCCCGTTCACGAGCAGGACGACAGCCGACAAGGCGCTTGCCGACTTGCGTGCGGCGCTCGGCCAGCCGTTGGGGGATGCCGCCATCGTCCGCCGCTGAATACCGGCGCTCACCAACCGGCGACAGGGTCAGGGCCGTGCGGCGTCGTTCAGGCGTTTCTCGATGCGCCGTGCGAACACCGTCATCTCCTTTTCGGCCTGACGGTCGCCGCGTTGCGCCGCGGCGGCGATGCCGTCGCGATAGGCTGCCAGTGCGGCCCTATCGTCTCCGCACTGTTCCAGCGCCTTGGCGAGTCCCTTCCATGCGGCCGAGTAACCGGGGTCGAAGCCCAGCGCCGCGCGGTAATGTTCGACGGCCCTGGCCGCATCCTCCGCCAGCCACGCGTTACCCAGAGACAGGCGCAGCAGCGCTCCGTCGCGTGGGCCACCGACCAGCTTTTCCAGGTTTGCGATCATCGGTTTCATGGGCGTGGGTACAATCCAGCTTCGTTTCAAGGGAACCCTGAGGATACCCGACATGACCCGCAGCATCGTTTCCACCCCCGCCGCCCCGGCCGCCATCGGCACCTATTCGCAGGCCGTGCGTGCCGGCAACACCGTCTACATGTCGGGCCAGATCGGTCTCGACCCCAAGACCATGCAGCTGGTCGACGGCTTCGAAGCGCAGACCGTACAGGTCTTCGACAACCTCAAGGCCGTGGCCGAAGCCTCCGGCGCGTCGCTCGCGCACGCCGTGCGCCTGACCATCTACCTCACCGATCTGGCCAACTTCGCCAAGGTCAACGAGATCATGGCGCGCTACTTCGACCAGCCCTATCCGGCGCGCGCCGCCGTCGGCGTCAAGGAGCTGCCCAAGGGCGCGGTGGTCGAGGCCGACGCCATCCTGGTGCTCGACTGAGCCTGCCCGCGACATGACTGCCCGCCCGACTGCCGCCGCCGCGACGTCGGGCAATGCGCTGGCCAGAAGGCTGGCCAAACTCGACATCCACCGCCAGCAGGACCTGCTGCTGCACCTGCCGCTGCGCTACGAGGACGAGACGCGTGTCATCCCGATCCGCGCCGCGCGCGAAGGTGAGCCGGTGCAGGTCGAGGGCGAGGTGGTGTCGTGCGACGTCATGCTGCGCCCGCGCCGCCAGCTCGTCGCCCGTGTGCGCGACGAAACCGGCGAGGTTGCCGCGCGCTGGCTCAATTTCTATCCCTCGCAGCAGAAGCAGGTCGCCGAAGGCCGCCGCGTGCGCCTGTTCGGCGAACTGCGGCAGGGCTTCTTCGGCGCCGAGATGGTGCACCCGCGGGTGCGCAACGTCGAAGCCGGCGAGCCGCTGCCGGATGCGCTGACACCCGTCTATCCGACCACCGCCGGGCTTGCGCAGTCGGCGCTGCGCAAGCTCGTCGGCCGCGCGCTCGACGCCCATGTTGAGCAGGAACTGCTGCCGCCGGAGGCGCTGCGCGACCTGCGTCTGCCGAGCTTCTCGGCCGCGCTCGACGCGCTGCACCGGCCCGCGCCGTCGGTGTCCATCGCGGCCCTGGAAGTGCACGACCATCCGGCCTGGCGGCGCATCCAGTTCGAGGAATTGCTGGTGCAGCAGATCTCGCTGCGCCGCGCCTACAACGCCCGTCGCGCCAAGCGCGCGCCCGGCCTCAAACCCCGCCACGATCTCACCCGCAAACTCGCCGATGCCCTGCCGTTTGCGCTCACCGGCGCGCAAATCAGGGCGGTGGCCGAGATCGCACGTGATCTGGCCACGCCGCACCCGATGCAGCGCCTGCTGCAGGGCGATGTGGGCAGCGGCAAGACCATCGTCGCCGCCATGGCCATGCTGCAGGCGGTCGAGAACGGCTTTCAGGCGGCGCTGATGGCGCCTACCGAAATCCTTGCCGAGCAGCACTTCCTCAAGCTCGACGGCTGGCTCACGCCGCTCGGACTGAAGGTGGAATGGCTGGCCGGCAGCCGCCCCAGGAAGGAGCGCGAGGCCGCGCTGGCGCGGCTGGCGGCCGGCGAAAGCATGCTGGCGGTCGGCACCCATGCGCTGATCGAAGACCCGGTGACGCTGCCGCGCCTGGGCCTGGCCGTGGTCGCCGAGCAGCACCGTTTCGGCGTGCGCCAGCGCCTGGCGCTGCGCGAGCCGTCGGCCGGCGGGCTCACTCCGCACATGCTGATGATGTCGGCCACGCCCATCCCGCGCACGCTGGCGATGACGCACTACGCCGATCTCGACGTGTCGGTGCTGGACGAACTGCCGCCCGGCCGCACGCCGGTGCTGACCAAGCTGGTGTCGGACGCGCGCCGCGACGAGGTCATCGCGCGCGTGGCCGACGCCTGCGCCGAAGGGCGGCAGGCTTACTGGGTGTGTCCGCTGATCGAGGAATCCGAGGCGCTGCAGCTGCAGACCGCGCAGGAAACCTTCGAGCGGCTGACGGTCGAATTGCCTGACTTTCGCGTCGGCCTGGTGCACGGGCGCCTGAAACCGGCCGAGAAATCGGCCACCATGGCGGCTTTCGCGGCTGGCGAGGTGGACCTGCTGGTGGCCACCACGGTGATCGAGGTCGGCGTGGACGTGCCCAACGCCAGCCTGATGGTGATCGAGCACGCCGAGCGCTTCGGGCTGGCCCAGCTGCATCAGTTGCGCGGCCGGGTCGGGCGCGGCACGGCCGAATCCGTGTGCGTGCTGCTGTTCGCCACCGAGCAGCCCTTGTCGGAGACGGCACGGGCCCGGCTGAAGGTGATCTATGAACACACCGACGGTTTCGAGATCGCCCGGGAGGATCTGCGCATCCGCGGCCCCGGCGAGTTCGTCGGTGCGCGCCTTCAGCGAGATCGCCAGGCCGAGCGCATTGCCG